>JANOLL010000489.1:0-5315 GCA_031419775.1 Polaromonas sp.
GCAGCCGATAGCCACCATCGCCGACTGTTCATGGCTTGCCGGCCCTGAAATAACCACTTCCAGGCCTCCGCACGCCGACCTGAGGCAATCGCATACCTGGCTAAGGTCACTTCGAATTGGGCCACCATCGCCAAGGCAGATTTGCACTGCTCGGCAGTCATGGCGTCGGACAGGGCTCGCGCGCGCATCCGCTCAAGAAAAGGGGGAACTTCAAGCGGCAAATGATGGGAGGTCAAACTGCCTTTGACATCGGTCCGGTAGGCAACCAGTGGCGCGCGCGCCAGCGCAATGGTGGAGCACTCCGAAAGCCGAAACCAGAGGTCCAGATCCTCCCCGCTGGATTCGCCTACTGCGAAACAGGGCTGCATTTTCTGAAGCAGCGCTGTGCGCACCGTCATGGCACTCGTAAACAGAGAAGGGCCAGACATCCAACGCTCAGGTAGGTCTGTGATGCGCTCTACCTGCAGTGGCTTCTCAGGAAGCTTCCAGCGCGGGGGCCAAGTTCCACCCGAGTCTGGAAAGCAAACGAAATAGCTTCCCACCACATCTGAGTCCGGATGGTTGTCCTGCGCCTCCACCAGGGTCGCGAGATAACGCGGATGATGCCAATCGTCCGCGTCGAGAAAAGACACCCACTCTCCCCGAGCCAAATTAATCCCGTGATTACGGGCGGCGGATACGCCAGCATTGACCTGTCGCACCAGTCGCAAGCGTGGGTCGCGTACCTGCGCAACTAGCTCTGCACCCCGATCTGTTGATCCGTCGTCGACCACAATGACCTCAAAATCGGTGAAGGTTTGCACCAACACTGATTCAATCGTGCACCGGATATAGGGCGCCTTGTTGTAAAGTGGGATAACCACGGAAAATCTCATCGCCACACCCGGATCGGAGACATGGAAGGTTCGATGCGCACTCCCGCGCTCCCCGGACTGGTTACCTTACGTTTGACGCGTGATGAGGCCTTGGTCGCACGATCACGACTTGCCATCGCTGCCAAGGTCATCAGCAGCAGCGAATGGGTCACAAGCTCAGGACCATAACCAAAAAGTAGAAGAGGAACCTCGCTCAACGACCGGATGACAAGGGCCACGAAAAGCCCGAGTGATAGTCCGGCGCTGGCGCGCGCGTAGCGCACAGACATGATCAACAGGACCATCGCATATAGCGAGAGAGCGATCGCACCTACGGCGCCGGAACGAGACAGGGTGTCCATGAACTGGTTGTGCGCGTGCGTGGCGTTCGGCATGCCTATGCTGGTGCGAAACCTGGCATCCCATAATTCGGGACCATATCCAAAGAGGGGGTTCTTTTCCCATTCCTCATAGGCGATGGCCCAGATCAGGTCGCGACCGGTGAGCGACGCAAGTTGTGCGCCTACTGCACTGTCAAAAAAGCCACCTACTTTTGAACCGATATCGACAAACATCAACAGCAGACCACTCGCTCCCACGGCAAGCATGAAGAGGAGAATGGACAGGACACCCACTTCGGGCCTCAATGGGTCACCAACCCGTCGCCAGAACGATGGGCCGGCGCGTATGGCAACCATGCATAGCACGGAGAGTCCGAACGAAATCCAGGCCGCCTTGGACTGGGCCATGAAAAGTACGGATAACGCGATGGTCCATGCAAGCCCATTGAGCCAGGATTTCTGGAACGGACAGGCTATCAGGCACAACACGCCTAGCAGAGCCAGCAGGCCCATGGACACCGCATGGGCAGCCAATCCCGCAAGACGGGGCACGTCAGGCAGCAATCCTTGGCTATAAGACTGGTCCAGTACCAGTCCCGGTGCGAATGGAATCACCAGCAAACTAGCGCCCATCAAAAGCGTCAGTGCATTTCGCGTAGCCTTGACAGCCAGCTGGTACTCGATTCCATTGGCAAGAGCCGCAGCAATGCCGATCACCAGCGGGTACAGGTAGACGTGCGAAAGGTGGGGATGTGTACCCAACACTGCAGGCGCAGCGACGGTGCCCGTCCAAAAAATGATGTAGCTTGTCACCAGCCATGCAGATCCATTCACCGCCTTGCCCTTGCTGATCAGACAATTGATGATTCGTTCGCAGGCCACCATCAACAGCAACAAGGAAGTCAGCGGCTGCGCCAGCACCAGCAATGGATGGCGCACCACCGGGGGGGGTTCGCTAAACAGCATCGCATCCCTGGTCAGGTCACGCTCAGAGAGCAGGTTGCCGAGTGCCAGCATCAGCAACATGGCGTAGAAGATCAGGTGCAGATAGCCATGCGACTGACGATTGGCGAGCTGAACCGTGCCCGCCAGGCCAGTCATGATGGCCAGCGAGGCCAGCACCGCGCCGATCACGAGGATAAAAGTAATGACAGTTTGATCCATGCCACGCCCCTCTCAGGGGAGTTGCTCGCTCAAGGCATCGGCAGGGATTGCCCGACGGTGACGATTGAGGAAAGCAGTAAGCCTAGGAAAGAACCGGACCAACATCGCGCTGGTGTCATCACCCAAAACTTGCGGACGAATGACGATGGTGATCACCACTAAAGCTAATGTGGTCAACGAGCTCGCCACCAGAGAAAGCAACGGAAGGGAAAATGTTGCAACTAATTTTTGACCTGCCAAGGCACCCCCAGCAGTCAACGCGCTCAACATCAGGCCGCGGGCGACGTGGGGGAACAACATCGTCAGGCGCAAGTTCAATGCTGTCATGGCAGCCACCCCAATCACTACCCCACGCAACACCAGTAAGCACGCTGCCACCACAGCGGCAGTTCGAATGCCCTGAGCAGCAAGCATGAAAAATGCGAACGCTCCAGCAGCCAGCACCGGCAGCTGGAGCAGACATTCCTGGTGCTTTCGTCCAGTATTCCAGAGCACTGGCGTCGACAAGCCCCAAATAACGTAGGCCGGCATACTTAAGAAAAGAATTTCCAGCACCCAAGCCGCTTCGCTCCATTGAGATCCATACAGCAATCGGACCAAATCCGGTGAAATGAGCGCCATGAAAACAAACGCCGGAAATCCAAGAACAAAAACCGTTGCCACCATTTGAATATAGGCACGCCCCAATCGGGACAACTCGCTGTGCAGCCTTGCCCCAGCAGCAAGAAAGGCAGGCTGGAGGGCACCGAGCAGCAAGGAATTGGGCATGGTGGCCAGGTTGTAAGCCAGGTTGTACAGACCCAATGCCTGAGAGTTAAGCATTCTCCCAATGAAAACACGATCAAGATTGTTAAGTAGCCAATTCACGATGTTGGTAAAAAAAACCGCTCGACCCGTTCCTACAGCCGATGCAGCATCGTGATACCAAAAAAGCGGCCGCAAGGCATGCGGCTTCAATACATAGCTCGCTACCAACAGCACAGAGGCCTGTACCAACAAGGCAGCAACCAACGAAGTACTGCCCCAGCCAAGCAAGGCCATAGGTACCCCAACAACCAGGTATCCCAGGGCGTAGCTCACGATCTGTATCAGCCCCACCGCGCGGAAATTCAAGTCGCGCTGCAGCAGGTAAGTCGCCGGAGAAGCAGCAGCCGAGAGGAGGCAAGCCACGGACAGCCATTCAATGACAGGCTGAGAGCGGGGTTCATTGAAATAATCGGCGAAAAATGGCGCAAGAAAATATACGGCAAGCATCGTCATCAATCCGACGATCACTTGCCACGTCCAGGCGAAGCGAACGTCTTCATCGCGCAATGTCACGCGTTGGAGCAAACTCCAGCTGAAGCCAAAACCGGATGCAAATGCGGCGAAGGTCAAAACCACCATGCCGATAGCAAAGACCCCAAAAATCTCCGGCCCAAGCGTACGCGCCAGGATGACCTGTGCGACCAGTTGCAACAAAAAACGAGCACCGGTGGAAAAGACACTCCACTTCACCGCAATCACGCCTGGCTGACCAAGTCCACTCATGCGTCTCGCTTTCCGGAACGACTGCGCTTTAGCGCTATGGCGCCCATCAAAATCAAAGTCGCCAGCAGCAGTTCACCCGTGTGACCACTGGCGTCGTCAGCATTTACATATGTCCCCTCCGCACGACGGTTGACATTGCCGCCCTTTGGGTCTCCGCTGTACTCACTGACTTTCACCGCTGTGACTTCTTTTGTCAGAAGGGGTGAGTGGGAGGTCGCCATTGACGCTGCCGAATAGCCTTTACTGGGCTGAGCACATGCTGAACCCATACAAAGTGCAAGAGCAACGGTGAGCAATTTGGTGAACATGAAATGGTTATGACTGACTAAGAAAATGAGTTTGTTGCGCACGGGTGTGATCAACAATAGTCCGTATGGCTCAAGTGCGTTTTTTATGGGTCGGAACCGATGTTCCATCCTGCAGGAGGTACAAAAATTGGTCTGTCAGCGGATGAGGGAAGGGGCTACCGCACTGCTTCCATTGAGGCGTCTTCCTCCTCCTGAAAGTTTTGGTTGTGGATAACGCGAATCGGCTTCAAGAGCTGCCACCATCGCATAGCCCTCAGGGTTAGCCTGCTGCCAACGCCAGGAATCCACGCACATGTCGTGGATGGTGCGGCTGGTTCGCCAGCCCAAGAGCTTGCTAGCCAGAGAAACATCGGCGACATACCGAGGGACATCTCCGGCTCGACGAGGCGCGAACTCATAAGGTATGGGGCGGCCACTTGCCAGTACAAATGCCCGTACCAGCTCCAGTACGCTTGTGCCGCGCCCGGTACCCAGATTCAACTTGAAGCCTGGCGCGCCAGAAAGGAGCTCACGCAATGCGGCTACGTGACCTTCGGCAAGGTCCATCACATGAAGGTAATCTCTGATCCCAGTACCGTCAGGGGTAGCGTAGTCATTACCAAAAATATGAAGTTTGGAGCGACGACCAACTGCCACTTGAGCGACATAGGGCATTAAATTGTTTGGTATTCCACGCGGGTCTTCACCGATCAACCCACTCGAATGTGCGCCAACCGGGTTAAAGTAGCGCAGGATGCCGACTCTCCAGTCCGGATCCGTTGCCGCCAGGGAGCCCAGAATATGTTCACAGGTGAGCTTGGTCTGTGCATATGGGCTTTCCGGTAGGCACACGGCGCTTTCATTGATTGGCGCAATGTAGGCATCGCCGTACACGGCCGCACTCGAAGAAAAGACCAGCTTGCGGCAATCGGAATCGGACATGGCATGCAGCAGACTCACCAGACCACCGACATTGTTGCGATAGTACTTAAGGGGATATCGAACACTTTCACCCACAGCCTTGCTGCCGGCAAAATGCAAGACTGCGGTGCATCCGTAACGCTGAATGGTATCGGTGACAAACAGGCTGTTGAGAACGTCACCCATTTCGCACACCACCGGTCGCCCGGTCAGACGCT
>JANOLL010000490.1:0-8558 GCA_031419775.1 Polaromonas sp.
AGAAGGCCTTTAATGACATCCACGATGATGTTGTTCTGCTGCTGAACCAACACGATGTCGCCGCCGATGCGCTCATAGCGGTAGCCGACAGGTGCAGGAGGCAGCTTCTGAATCACAGGCTGGGCCACCTGGTAAACCCTGACATTAGCGGGTATAGGCTGGCCAATGACCAAATCCTGAACCTGGCCGGGGGGCATGCAGCCATTGTTCTTTTTAGCCAGGCCGGGAGGGCAGCGCTTACCATCCTTGTAGGTCGTGGAGTAATACTGACGGGCGTAGGCACGATGCTGGTCATTAAAGTAAGCGCCTTGCTTTATATCTTCACGCTCACGTTTTTCAGCTTTCTTTTCATCCTTGTCTTTATTTTTTTGGCTGTGCTTGTTGCCATGCTTGCCGCCGCCGTTTCCATGGTCATCACCCTTGTCTTTCGCAAAGGCAGGCCCGGCCATCAGCAGCGAAGCGATTGCAAGAGCAACAAGGTGGCGAGTATTTGAAGAGGGTGTCATGGTGTGTCTCCTGGGGTTGTGACTGGATACTTATCTCAACGCTTAACCTCGCCAAAAGATGACGCCACGGTGTAGGACTGCACCGTGTGTGCGCATCGATTGGATTACTTGCAGGACAGGTTAGACCGCAGCCAAATCAAAAGGCTCTTTGTTCCTTTACTGGCATTGCAACCAACACAGCAGACTGCGATGTTCTCGGGGGTGATGAGGGTCAAGTCGTTGACGATGTGTTCCCAAGATGCGCGACGCCGATTGAACGGACCCAGTGGAGCGAATTCATTGCCGCAGTAGATGCAAACGAGGTCACGGCAAGCGACTTGGGTTGCGAGTTCTCGCGGAATTTGCCATTGATTCCATCTGACTACTCCAGGCCGGTCACTCGAACTGGACAAATGACGCAGCCCAACGTCAGCTTAAGCTTGGCGTTCAACCAAGTAATGCACCGAAGCGTCAAAAATGCTCAACTGCTCCAAGGCGTCCCAGTGATGAGTCGCCAAGCGTTTCCATAGGCAACCATCTGTCGGGTCGATTCGTCCAACGCCTCAAGAATCATCTTGCGTTGTCGACCGATCTGCTCAGGATAACTAGAAGCTACTGGAGGACGATAGTCGCTAGCCGACACAAAACGATCCGGATACTTCTCCATCAATGCCTTCCAGCCCCCCGCAAGCTGACGCCCGCTGTAAAGGGTTGAGTCACGCGCCCCCGACGGGCCGTATACGTTGCTGGGGCCGGGCACCGCAAGATCGAAATGCAACCCGGGGAATCGGTCAATCATGCCAGCAACATATTCTGGGGTGTAGCGCTGGGCACGATCCGGATAACGGATCATGCCGAGGTGACACCAGATCACTTTTGCCTTGGGATATCGCTCAAGTATGCTCTCCAGCGGGGCAAGAAGCTGATCTTCAATCTCATAATGGATTTGGAATGCAACGCCAAATTCTTCACTGAGGCTAAACAATGATTGCCCGGCTGGCCCGGTAATGCCGATGGTGATATCACGGTCAGTGTTTTTTGCTCGCACCTGCTCAGGCGAGGGGTAATGCCGAAACTCATGTTCTCCCATGAAGGCGTAATCGCCTGATTTCAGATCGTCTCTGACTCCGGCTAGGAATGCCACAGGGTCACGCCACCAGCGCAGAAATTCTCCGCTGTTCGTGGTGGGAATGAAATACTCCGGATACTTTCGGTGCAATTCGAGCGATGGTTTGCTCGTTGACGCATTGGCGGGTGCAAATGCGATTTGCGCGATGTCCAAATCGTTCATGTACTCGATCATGCGCGGCACATCTGTCACACCCTCAATGTACGTTGCCTCCATATCGATGATGGGCAGACGACCTCGATCAAGTATCGATTTAATCCGACGCCGCCATGCTGAGATAGCTTCTGGTCTGGCGAAGATACCTTTCCCCTGGGCAAAGGCAGACCTTGGAATATTCAGTGCCGATAACAGGAATGTGAACCCGGCTGCGCCGAGCAATAAACCTCTTCGATTCATCAATTGCCCCCCTGTTTTATTGACTCAAACCAGTATGGATTTTTCATCGTACTTTAACTGTATGCATCATCCGTATCGCAGTTTGCGCTTATTACCTGATTTGCAAAGATCCTGAGCGAAAGACCGCTTACAGCCCCTAACTGCAAGTTCAATCGAACCAAGCTTGGGTTATTTAGTTGAAATGCATAGACGTTAAGCAGTCATTGACGAACACCGGCTTCTGGCCCGATTGCCGTCGTCCGATGCGTGCTGAGCTCAAGTCAAAACCAACGTGACACTTTGGCAAGTCTAGGTGAAATTAAGCAAGCGAAGGCGAGCGTAAGTCGTTGATAAATAGAGGTTTTATCCCCCTGTTAATCCGTCGGTCCCTGGTTCGAGCCCAGGTCGAGGAGCCAATAAATCCAAGAGCTTGCACGTGAGTGCAGGCTCTTTTTGATTTCTGGCTATGCCAGCCTGATTGGGGTTAAGTAGGGACACGGAGTGTGTAAATCGTCTTACATCCGTCTTCCAGCGGCACCCATAGTCTCGGGTGATGGCTATTGCAAAGCGCGTGGGAACAGTCTTGGTGTCTGGGATGCTGCTCGGCGCCTTGGCCGTGGCCGGAAGGAAAAAGAAGCCTGCATTTGCTTCTTCGCAGGAGCCTGACCGTGTGGAAGCGATGGTTGCACCGCTGCCACAAACGTCAGCACCTGAACCTAGGTTGGAATCACCATCGGTAAACCGAGAGGCGTTACCCGAAGCACCTGTCCGCAGGTCGTCCAGCTTGCGGCGCCTGGTGGTATTTGGATCAGGGTTTGTGCTTTTGGCTTTGGTCGCAGGGGGCATGTGGCTGACTTTTAGTACCCCCTTTTCGTCCGCAAATCCCACACCGCGAACGAACGTTCCTGCGCCACAGACCAAGCTTCTTTCAGCTGGAAAATTCACAGCCTGCCCGGTACAACCCGCTGCGGCGGTGTCGAGTCTAAAGGATGGCCGGTTTCCGCTTCTAGCCGATGTCTCGGGTCTGATAGCCGCCGACATCGGGTCATTTCTTGTCTTGGGAAAAGAATTCGCCGCGTCCGGGAACGCGCGGGACGCAGAAGTGGCATTCCTGATGTCGTGTGGGGTGGCGGACAATCTCAAGGGCGCTCATTCGCTTGAGTCTGCTGACGCAAAGTATCAGCTGGGTTCGCACTATGCGGCGGTCGCGGTAGCGGGAGGATCGACCGGTGCCACCAATCCCCCGGAACTGCTCAGGCGTGCGGAGCTGCTTTTTTCAGACAGTTCCCGGATTTATCTTGCCCAGTATGGTGCAGCCCATGAAAAATCGCGGTTGGCTGCTGCCGGTCTGGGAGGCGTTCGTCAGGCAATCGCTCAGCCCAGCGCACCGCCAGCCAAGCCGATTCAGGAGCAAGAGGCAGTGAACAGTGCATCGGCCCAGGCGGCCATTGAGAGAGCCCCTAAGCCAGTTACTGCTACGACACCAGAAGCCGCACCCACCAAGCTTGCAAAGGCCAATTCCGTACCAGTACGTCCCCAGAACGCGGATCGCATGCTGAGACCGAGTTTTGATTGCGCCAATGCACGCTCCCGATCCGAGAGGATGATTTGTTCTGATGTCGAACTTGCCCGGCTCGACCGCGAGCTGGGTCGGGTGTATGCACGCGCCAAAAAATCAACATCAGACCGCGCTGCGTTTCGACGCCAACATGAGCAGGAGTGGCGCCTGCGTGAGTCGACCTGCAGGGATCGCGACTGTCTGTTGCGCTGGTATGCCCGGCGGCACCAA
Organism: Polaromonas sp.; assembly: GCA_031419775.1. Lineage (GTDB taxonomy): Bacteria > Pseudomonadota > Gammaproteobacteria > Burkholderiales > Burkholderiaceae_C > Polaromonas. Next base: position 3,779 of record JANOLL010000490.1, read on the forward strand.
CAATTGACCCAGATCGAAGTTCAAGCACCGGTGGCGCCTCCGGCCTACCTGCGCTCGTTTCCTGCCGACATGGGCCAGCTCTATCGCGGAGGTTAGCCGACGAGCTGGCGCACCCCGTACTGGATTGATACAGTGCGGCTTGGCATACCATGGCGCCATGACCAAGCTGATTTTTGACTCTGAGTATCGCCGCGTATTGAGCATTGCTGGCTCTGACAGCGGAGGCGGGGCGGGTATTCAAGCTGACCTCAAAACCTTTGCCGCACTGGGTTGCTATGGCACCACGGCCATCACGGCCCTGACGGCCCAGAATACGACCGGGGTTCGTGCCATTCATGCCGTTACGCCAGCAATGCTGCGCGATCAGATTGATGCGGTGCTCGAAGATATAGGTGTTCATGCCGTCAAGATTGGCATGCTTTCCTCGGCATCTTTGGTGCAGGTGGTGGTCCAGGCTATCGATCGTCATGCGCTGCCGAACGTGGTGCTCGATCCGGTCATGGTTGCGACCAGCGGCGCGGTTCTGATTGAAGATCCAGCTGTCTCTGCGATGGTGCGCGAGCTATTTGGTCGCGCGCTGCTGATTACGCCTAACCTGGACGAAGCCTCACTGTTGGTGGGCCGTCCACTTCGCAGCGAGCACGACATGGAAGCTGCTGCGCGCGAGCTCTTGGGCAAAGGAGCGCGGGCGGTGTTGCTCAAGGGTGGCCATTTGCCCGGTGAGGTGGTGAGTGATCTGCTGATCTCGGGAAATGGGGCACCCCACTGGATGCGCGCGCCACGCATCGACACCCCCAACACCCACGGTACCGGCTGCACTCTGTCATCTGCAATCGCTGCGCAGCTGGCATTAGGGCTGACGCTGAGGGACGCCGTTGAAGCGGCCAGGTCCTATGTGCGTGGTGCGCTGGGAGCCGGAGCCCGCGTACGCACTGGGTCGGGTAACGGCCCGCTGAACCATGGTCAGGCTCCGCACGTCATGCGGCTCATGCCTCTTTAATAAAGCGGACGAGAAATCTAGCTGACCAAACGCGGCATGCTGTCTGGTCCATCAGCCGCCAGCTGAATCGGTGCTGGCATGGAGCAGCCTGTGCAGCCGGCTGCTGGTGGTGGTGTACTCCAGCAGGATTTTCTGGTCTGGAAAGATCCGCTCTGCTGCACCAAAAGCTGCCAACGCGCATTCGTGAAAGCCGCACAGAATCAGTTTTTTCTTGCCCGGGTAACTATTGATATCACCGACTGCATAGATCCCTGGCACGCTGGTGCAGAACTTTTCGGTGTCGACTTTCACTTGCTTACGTTCCATGTCGAGTCCCCAATGGGCGATCGGTCCGAGCTTGGGCGACAGGCCAAAAAACACCAACAGGGCGTCGAGTGGCATGGCGGTGCTTGTTCCATCTACGGCTGTGACCCGTGCGCCGGTAAGTTTGCCGTCCTGCTCATCGAAACCGGTGATCTGCCCAACCCTGAATTGCAGCACGCCAGCGTCGCACAAGGTCTTGACTCGCTCCATCATTTCGGGTGATGCCTGCAGCAACTCGCGGCGATGCAGCAGCGTCACCGTTTTGGCACGGTCGGCTCCCTCGGTGGCGAAGTAACTGGCCCAGGCCAAAGCCGAGTCATCCCCGCCCACAACCACCAGATTCTTTCCGCCAAAGTCAGCCGGTTTGTCGACCCGGTAAAACAGTTGCGTGTCGTTAAACTTGTCTAGCCCGTCCAGCTTAAGCAGCTTGGGCTGGAATGCACCCACACCCCCGGCCAGAACAATTACTTTTGTCAAGAACTGGGTGCCGGTCGAGGTTTCGACGAAGAACCGGCTGTCCTCACGTTGCTCGACCACGCTGACCACTTGAGAGAGGTGAAAGGTCGCGCCGAAAGGCTCAATTTGCTTGAGCAGGCTGGCAACCAATTCACGTCCGGTGCAGCGCTGCGTGCCCGGAATATCGTAAATCGGCTTGTCGGGGTAGAGCTCGATGCACTGGCCACCCGGATAAGGCAGGGCATCCACCACATGGGTCCGAATCTCCAGCAGCCCCAGCTCGAACACCTGAAACAGACCGACCGGCCCGGCTCCGATGATCAGGGCATCGGTTTCAATCATGCCGCTTGGCGACATCTCATCGAATCAGCTCTGACAGCTTGTTAGTCTTGTCTTTCCAGTCGTCTGCGTCAGGCAAAGCGGCCTTGCGCTTGGTGATGCTTTTCCAGCCCGCGGCCTGGCTCAGTTCCACATTGAGCTTGATAAAGTGCAACTGGTCGGCGGGAACGTCTTCTTCCGCATAGATGGCATTCACCGGACACTCGGGGATGCACACTGCGCAATCAATGCACTCGTCCGGATCGATGACCAGCATGTTGGGGCCTTCGCGGAAGCAATCGACGGGGCACACGTCCACACAGTCGGTGTATTTGCAGCGGATGCAGGAATCAGAGACGATGTGAGTCATGTTGTGTGAAGAAAAATCAGGAAGAACTTCGAATTTTAAGTGGATTCACATGAGTCGGCCGAAGCTCACAGCACCAGCGCCGCCCCCGAGGTTTTGTGCGACGCGGTGTCAACCAGCACCAGCGAGCCCAGCACGCGCGACTGTAGGTAGGGAAGAGCAGCGATCGGGTCCAGTAAGGCCAGCTCGACGACGCCAATGGCATTGACGTCCAACTGGGTCGCCTCATGGGTCACCAATGAGTTGATGTCGATCTGGTGCACGATGCGTTGCACCTTGGCTTTTACCCACCGATGGCCTTGCAGCGCCCAGTACATCCGTCCCGGCACCAGGGGTTCTTCGTCCATCCAGGCAACGGTCGCCGTGATCGCACGGCTGCCAAGGGGCGGCGTGAAGCCATCGGTGGCCAATAGCCAGTCACCCCTTGAAACGTCGAGCTCGCGGTCCAGAATCACCCCGGCGCTGTGCCCGGCCTGAACGGCATGGGGACGGCGCGCGTGGTCAAGCACTTGTGCCACCGTAGCCGTTTTTCCGCTCGGAAGTACGGTGATTTCCTGGCCTGGCTGAACTGCGCCACTGGCAATGCGCCCCCAAAAGATGCGGCGTCCTTTGGACGTGTCGCTACTGGACGAAAACTTCTCGACCCACTGCACCGGAAAAGCGAAGGCGTGGGCGCTGTCGGCCGGGGTGGCGGGCAAATGCTCCAGTATTTCCAGCAAGCTCGGACCCTGGTAGTCGCACCAGCCGGGGTTGGCATCAACCACGTTGAAACCGATCAGGGCTGACACGGGCACGATGGCTGTGACCGAAATCTGCGCGTGTTCTGCGAACTGCTTCAAGGCTGCGCTGATGTGGGCAAATGCCAGCGCCGGGTTGGCCACAGCGTCGAGCTTGTTTACTGCAAAAACGATGGAGTGGACACGCAGCAGGTTCACCAGCAGGGAGTGCCGCCGGGTCTGCACCAGCAACTCGGGCACCGGGGACTTCCAGTCAAGTTTGGTGGCGTCGACCAGGACAACAGCCGCGTCGGCGCTCGATGCGGCCGTGACCATGTTGCGGGTGTACTGCTCGTGCCCGGGAGCGTCCGCAATGATGAATTTCCGACTCTCGGTCGAAAAGTAACGGTAAGCCACGTCAATCGTGATGCCTTGTTCGCGCTCCGCAGACAGGCCATCGGTCAGCAAGGCCAGATCGGTCTCGCCACCGCGCTGTACGCCTGCCAGATGGTCTTGCAGCACGGCCCGGCTGTCGACCAGCAGGCGGCCTATCAGCGTGCTCTTGCCGTCATCGACACTGCCGCAGGTGACAAAACGCAGGGCCGCCCGGGTGTCTTGTTCCGGGGCCATTGCTTGGTCGAGGGATGACGTGCACATCAGAAATAGCCTTCTTTTTTACGTTTTTCCATGGACGCGTCCGAGGTTTTATCGTCCATCCGGGTTGCACCGCGTTCGCTCACGTCTGCTGCCAGTGTTTCCATCACGATGTCGGCAGCGGTGGACGCCAGACTGTCCACCGGGCAGGTGCAGGTGATGTCACCGACCGTGCGAAAGCGCACGGTTTTTTCTACCGCCTGCTCGTTGTCGCGCAGCGGCGTCAATTCAGTGACCGGCACCAACAATCCCTTGCGCTCAACCACCTTGCGCTGGTGCGCGTAGTAGAGCGAGGGCAACTCGATGTTTTCGCGCTCGATGTATTGCCACACGTCGAGTTCGGTCCAGTTGGAAATCGGGAATACGCGGAAGTGCTCGCCTGGTTGAAGTCGGGTGTTGAAAAGGGTCCACAGTTCGGGGCGTTGCGCCTTGGGCTGCCATTGGCCAAAGGCGTCGCGGTGCGAAAAAATACGCTCCTTGGCGCGCGCTTTTTCTTCATCGCGCCGGGCACCACCAATCAGTGCGTCGAAGCGAAATTCGTCAATCGCCTCAAGCAGTGTCACTGACTGATGGACGTTGCGCGACTCACCTGGATGCGCCAGCCGTACCGTGCCACGCGCCATGGAGTCCTCTACATTGCGCACGATCAGATTAGCGCCAAGTTGTTTGGCCCGGTAGTCCCGGAAGTCGGTGACTTCGTGAAAGTTATGGCCGGTATCTATCATCAGCAGCGGGTAGGGAATGCTTCCGCCGCGCTCTTTGTCTATGAATGCCTTTTCAGCGCACTTCAGGAGCACCAGCGAGTCCTTGCCGCCTGAAAACAGAAGGGTTGGACGTTCAAAAGCGGCGGCTACTTCGCGCAGGACAAAGATGGCTTCCTCTTCCAAAGCGTCAAGGTGGGCATTGCTCAAGCGGTGGGTAGGCTGATTCAGCATCGGGAGTTCGGCGCGGGCGTTCATGTTGGAA
>JANOLL010000491.1:0-4643 GCA_031419775.1 Polaromonas sp.
ATCGTGTGTCATCACCGCATCGGTGCCGTGGCCGTCTTCTTTTTCGCCCTGCATGGTTTCCAGGCTGCCCAGACAACCCAATTCGCCCTCGACCGAGACACCGGTGGCATGCGCCATCTTCACCACTTTGCGGGTGACATCGACGTTGTAGTCGTAGTCGGCAATGGTTTTGCCGTCGGCCATCAGCGATCCGTCCATCATGACCGAGCTGAAGCCCAGGTTGATGGCACCGGCGCAGACGTCTGGGTTTTGACCATGGTCTTGATGCATCACCAGCGGAATGTGCGGATAGGCCTCGATCGCTGCGGCAATCAGGTGTTTGATGAAAGCCTCGCCGGCGTACTTGCGGGCGCCCGCGCTGGCCTGCAGGATGACCGGAGCACCGACTTCATCGGCCGCCGCCATGACAGCCTGGACCTGCTCGAGGTTATTGACGTTGAAAGCTGGGATGCCGTAGGAGTTGACTGCCGCATGGTCCAGCAGCTCGCGCATGGATACGAGTGCCATGATGGAAATTCCTAAAAGTTAATGCTGTCCAACCGCAACCGAGGCCCCTGTGCGTGCATCACAGGGCGCGGCGGAAGCGCCCAGGCAGTCCTGTCCAAAGGCCAAATTCGTCTCGATTCTACCGTCGAGAACTGGCCTTCAGCGTGACGTTGAGGCTCCAACAGAAGGAATCATTACCAGCCGCGTGCGCCAACTACTGTAGGACGTCAGGCCGTTGAATGGATGAACGCGCTGACCCGATCGAGCACCGGGGCGCGCCCCCGCAGCACCGATGCCAGCGCGGCCACCAGCGTGATGTGCCCCACGCTTTCAAACAGCTCCGCTTCCACCCGCACACCCTGACTTTTGAGGCGCTCAGCCATGCCGACGGTGCTGCGCTGGGAGTCCACCAGCGTGTCACGGGTCGGCGCCAGCAGCAGGGCCGGCGGGGAGGCCCGCGAGGCATGCGAGAGGGGCTGGCTGTCGGAAGGGGTGCCAGGCCAGTTGAAGGCCACCTGGGTCTTTCGGTCACCTATCGGCAAAAAATCATAGGGTCCGGCCAGACCAACCCAGCCGGCCAAGCGTGAGGGCTGCAAACCGACCGATCCCAGCCAGCGGCGGTCCAGCGCCAGCATGGCGGCGTTGTACGCGCCGGCACTGTGGCCCATGACAAACACCCGCGCCGGGCTGGCGCCATAGTGCCGGGCATGCTCAAAGGCCCATTGCACGGCCAGGGCACTGTCCTGCAAGAAAACCGGATAGCGGACCTGGGGACTCAAGCGGTAATCGGCAACCACGGTGACGATCCCGCGAGAGGCGAGCGCCTCGCCGACAAAGCGGTAGTCGGCGCGGTCGCCAGACGACCAGCTGCCGCCATAGAAAAACACCACCATTGGCGCATTTGTCAGCGCCGGGGAGGGCTGATAAATGTCTAGCCGCTGGCGCGCGTCGGGGCCATAGGCCATGCCTTCACTGCGTTGATAGGTATCCGACGGGACCGTGGCATTGAGGAGGTCGACTGCCGAGCAAGCGGTCAGCAGGGCCGGCAGCATGGCCATCAGGGTCCGGCGAGTCAAGGGAAAGTGCGGTAGGTTCATGACAATTTTCGGTATACGCCTATTTACGCAAGGGACGCGCTGATGGATTCAGGCGGCATGCCTAACGCTCCGCCGGGCAGGACGCCTTACGCCCGCCTGCAGATGGAGATCACCCGACCCGGCAGATCTTGAGCATATTGGTGCCGCCGGGCGCGCCCATGGGCTCACCACAGGTGATGGCATAGACGTCGCCGCTTTGCACGATCTTGCGGCTCAGCAGGTGACCCTCTGCCTCCTCCAAAGCTGTATCCCGGTCTATGCTGGTGTCCATCAACAAGGGCCTGACATTGCGGTACAGCGCCATCTTGCGCTGCGTCGCCAGGCGCGGCGTGAGGGCGTAGATGGGCACATGAATATCGTGCCGGCTCATCCACAAGGGGGTCGAGCCGCTGTCAGTGAGTGCAACGATTGCCTTGGCGCCCAAGTGACTCGCCGTGAACAGCGCACCCATGGCAATCGACTGGTCGATGCGGGCAAAGGTTTTGCCGGTGAAGTCCGAGTCGATTTCCTTGTACTCCGCTTTTTCGGCTTCCAGGCAAATCTTGGCCATTTCCTCGATCGTTTCGAGCGGAAACTTGCCTGCTGCCGTCTCGGCGCTGAGCATGACCGCATCGGTGCCGTCAAGGACCGCATTGGCCACGTCACTGACCTCGGCGCGGGTGGGCACCGGACTCAAAATCATGCTTTCCATCATTTGCGTGGCGGTGATCACCACCTTGTCATGCGCACGGGCCAGCTTGATCATGCGTTTTTGTAGGGCCGGCACGGCCGCATTACCGACTTCTACCGCCAGGTCGCCCCGCGCCACCATGATGCCGTCGCTCACCCGCAAAATTTCTTCCAGGTTCGGGATGGCTTCAGCGCGCTCGATCTTGGCAATCAGCCCGGTTTTATGTTTGTACGGTGCAGCGGCCACATTGCACAGCTGGCGCGCCATTTCCATGTCAGTCGCGTTTTTGGGGAAACTTACCGCCACGTAGTCGGCCAGAAAGCTCATCGCAGTCTTGATGTCTTCCATGTCCTTGCCGGTCAGCGCCGGGGCGGTCAGGCCGCCGCCCTGCTTGTTGATGCCCTTGTTGTTAGACAGCGTGCCGCCCAACTTGACCGTGGTGAGAACTTCCTCGCCACGCACGGCGTCGACCGTCAGCACGATCTGACCATCATTGAGCAGCAGCACATCTCCGGCTTTGACATCGCGTGGAAGTTCCTTGTAGTCCAGCCCCACGCCCTGGGTGTCACCGGGCTCAACTCGCGAGGCATCCAGCACAAACTTGCTGCCCGCGAGCAATTGCACCTTGCCGTCGGCAAACTTACCGACCCGGATCTTGGGTCCCTGCAAGTCCGCCATGATGGCCACTTCGTGACCCGCGCGCTTGGCCGCCTCGCGCACCACCGCCGCGAGCTTGATGTGGTCTTGCGCGGTCCCGTGACTGAAGTTCAGCCGGGCGACATTCATACCGGCCAGAATCATTTTTTCGATCAGCAAGGGATCGCTGGAGGCTGGGCCCAGCGTGGCAACGAGTTTGGTGGCGCGACCTGTCATAAGGCGACTTTCGGGTGTTGGTTATCTGATTCTCACACGCCGCGATGAATCTTTGGTGACCGACTCGCTGGCGTCACTTGGGTGGCACCAGCAAACAGGCGTCAGCCACTGGCCCGTTCCTGCAATATCTCAAAGGCCGGAAGCGTTTTGCCCTCCAGCACTTCAAGAAAGGCACCGCCGCCGGTCGAGATGTAATCGACCTCGTTTTCAATCCCATATTTGGCGATCGCGGCCAGTGTGTCACCACCGCCGGCAATTGAAAACGCAGGGCTGTCGGCAATCGCCCGGGCAATGCCCTCGGTGCCATGCGAGAAAGCCTCAAACTCGAACACCCCGACGGGACCATTCCAGACAATCGTGCCGGCTGCCATCAGTTGCGCGGCCAACAGCGCGGTGGTCTGCGGCCCGATATCCAGAATCAGGTCATCGGCCGCCACATCTACCGAGGCCTTAATGGTTGCCGGGGCATCGCTGGCGAAGGTTTTGGCGGTCACCACATCTACTGGAATCGGGACCGCGGCGCCGCGCGCTGTCATGGCGTCCATCACGGCTTTGGCCTCGGCCAGCAGGCCGGCCTCGGCCAGGCTTTTGCCTATCGGTAATCCGGCTGCTAGCATGAAGGTGTTGGCAATCCCGCCGCCCACGATCAACTGGTCCACATGGTTGGCCAGTGACTTCAAGATCGTCAGTTTGGTCGACACCTTGCTGCCCGCCACAATCGCGACCAGCGGCCTACGCGGCGCACGCAAGGCTTTGGCAATCGCGTCCATTTCGGCCGCCAATAACGGCCCGGCACTGGCTACTTTGGCGTACCGGGCGATGCCATAGGTAGAGGCTTCAGCGCGGTGCGCGGTACCGAAAGCATCGTGAACAAATATGTCGCACAGGGCCGCCAGCTTGCGCGCCAGCGCGTCATCATTTTTTTTCTCGCCCGGATTGAGCCGGCAGTTCTCAAGCAGCACCACGCTGCCCAGCGCAACGTTGACCCCATCGACCCAGTTCGCCACCAGCGCAACATCGCGCTGCATCAATTCGCCGAGCCGCAGGGCGACTGGCGCCAGTGAATCCTGCGGCTTGAACTGTCCTTCTGTCGGGCGACCCAGGTGCGACGTCACCATCACGGCCGCGCCTGCATCGAGTGCCATCCGGATGCACGGAATCGAAGCGCGGATGCGCGTGTCTTCGGTGATATGGCCGGCGGCGTCCTGCGGTACATTGAGGTCGGCGCGGATGAACACACGCTTGCCGGCAACCTGACCGCTAGCGCACAAATCGGAAAATCGAATGAAGTTCATGGGGAGCCGAAAAAGTTAAAGGTCCAGACCAACTGGCCCGGTCCACTTAAATTGTAGGCCGGTGCATTTGATCAGCCAGGGCCGCGGATCTGGCTCTGCCAGGCCGCAGGCGCAGCGGCCCCCTCGGGGACAGCGAACTACACGCATTGGGGAGCATGGGGGCATCAACTTCGCCGCTGGGCCGCCCCAAGGCGAAGTGCGTCCCCTCGGGGGGCAGCAAAC
>JANOLL010000492.1:0-1567 GCA_031419775.1 Polaromonas sp.
GTAGCCGCGCACGTGGATGTTGTCGTGGTTGTGGCGGCGGTAAGTGAGTTTATGAACAATGGCGGGGTAGCCATGAAAGGCGAAGATCACTGGTTTTTTGCGGGTGAACAGCGCGTCAAACGCATCGTCATGCAGACCGTGCGGATGTTCTGACGCGGGCTGGAGCACCATCAAGTCCACCACGTTGACGAAGCGGATGCGAATATCGGGCACATAAGTGCGTAACAGTGTCACTGCGACCAGCGCTTCGAGCGTAGGCACGTCACCCGCGCAGGCGATCACGACATCGGGTTCGTGGTCGGGTTCGGAGCTGCTTTCGTCGTCGCCATGGCTCGCCCACTTCCAGATGCTGGCGCCCACCGTGCAGTGGCGCACCGCTGCGTCCATGTCCAGCCATTGGGCTTGGGGCTGTTTGCCCGCGATGATCACATTGACGTAGTTGCGGCTGCGCAGGCAGTGGTCGGTGACGGACAGCAGGCAGTTGGCATCGGGCGGCAAGTAAATGCGCACGATCTCGGATTTTTTGTTCGCAACGTGATCCATGAAACCGGGATCCTGGTGCGAGAAGCCGTTGTGATCCTGTCGCCACACGTGCGATGAGAGCAGATAGTTCAGCGACGCAATCGGCTCGCGCCAAGGAATCTGCTGGCTCACCTTGAGCCATTTGGCGTGCTGGTTGAACATCGAGTCGATGATGTGAATGAACGCCTCGTAACACGAGAACAGGCCGTGCCGCCCGGTCAGCAGGTAGCCCTCAAGCCAGCCTTCGCACAAGTGCTCACTCAATACTTCCATCACCCGGCCTTGCGTGCTGAGGTCGGTGTCGCCATCCTCCATCTCAGCCATCCAGGTTTTGCCACTGACGGCATAGACGGCATCCAGGCGGTTGGATGCGGTTTCGTCCGGGCCGAAGATCCTGAAATTTTTGTTGACGAGATTCAACTTCATGACATCGCGCAGAAACCCACCCATCACGCGCGTTGCCTCTGCGTCCACGCAACCCGGCTGCGGCACTGCCACCGCATAGTCGCGGAAATTGGGCATGATTAATTCCTGCAACAAGCCCCCGCCGTTGGCATGCGGATTGCAGCCCATCCGAAGATTGCCGCTGGGCGCAAGCGCGGCAAGCTCATCGCGAAATTTGCCCGCTTCATCAAACAGTTCTTGCGGACAATAGCTTTTGAGCCAGTCTTCGAGCTGCTGCAAGTGTTCGGGCGTTTTGCAGTCCGCAATCGGCACCTGGTGCGCGCGCCAAGTGCCTTCAACCGGCTTGCCATCGACAAACTTCGGGCCAGTCCATCCCTTGGGCGTGCACAACACGATCATCGGCCAGCGGGGCCGCTCGACGTTCCCGTTGATCCCAGCAGAGCGCGCTTCGCTCTGAATCTGTTGAATCTGCGCCAAAGCCAAATCGAGCGCGCCCGCCAGACTTTGGTGCACCTGCATCGGGTCGTCGCCCTCGACAAAAAAAGGTTCATGGCCGTAGCCGCGCATCAAATCGGTCAATTCTTCATGGCTGATGCGTGCCAACACGGTGGGGTTGGCAATCTTGAAGCCGTTGAGGTGA
>JANOLL010000493.1:0-2118 GCA_031419775.1 Polaromonas sp.
ATCCCATGCCTGGATGGCTTCCGAGCCTGCGCCATTGACCTCCATGATGGTGAAACCTTTGCCAGCAGACAAATCCTTCAAATTGTCAAACCGGACATCAAACCGGCCGAAGTGAAAACTCGGCATATCCTGAGCAATCGCGTCGATGGCTTGGGTCAGCTGTGGCGTGATGTGCGCGACGCCATCGAGGTACAGGCTGCCAACCCGGATGGAGCCTATGCTGGCCAGCCGCACGATTTCGCCCATTGCTGGTATCCGTCCGCCGTCATGGGTGCATTCATGGTGAGGCGATTTGAGCAAGCGCCAGGCGCGCGGGTCTTGCTCAATCAATTGCGCAAGGCAACGGTGCCCGTCGCCGATCACCTGCGGAAAATGCCGCAAAGCCAGCCCAATCAGCCGTCCTTCAGTTTCCCCTGGATCGCGGACATAAAAAATCCCGGCTTCGCCATCCTGAGGCAGATACTGCTGCAGTACCACCGTCTCGTTGGCCGGAAAACACGCCAGGTAGGCCTGCAACTCCACGCTGTTACGGAGTTTGCGAACCCCATAGCCGCAGAATCCGAGATCCGGCTTGGCCATCACCGGAAAATACAGTCCGGCATCGCGCATCAAGCGGCGTAACTCGGAATCTGAGGGGGGGTGATGCGTCGACACTGCGCAGTAGGGAGCGGTGGCTTCAAGCGCCAGAGGCCCCATGCCGCTGAAATATTCAAGTTTGCCCTCGCCCACCAGTCCACCCGACGTGATGGCCGGATTGGCCGCCGAGGGCAAGGTCACACTGCGGTAGCGCATGGAAAGCCACAGCCACTGCAGCGTCAGCGGAATGCAGATGAGCCATCTTGGCAAACGCTCCAACGCTCCGCGCGGATACCGGACGGGCAGCTGCCGACCGCCCGAACCAGGCTGCACACCCGGAGGAATGTCCAGATCGACCAGCATCAGACCATTCCTGAGCGACGCCGAGCAACCAGGCCTACCGCGGCAAGTCGATCAACCTGGGCATAGGCAGGTTGTTCCAGTTCTTCCCCAAACACATCCGGGTCGATTTCGGCGTAGTCGCATGCAAAGCCAGCTGAAGCCAGCACCGGCATCAGTTCGGCGTGAAAGGGATCGATGCCATCGATGATGGCAACCCCTGTGTACAGCAGCAGTTGTCCTTCTGGCGCGAGGCGCGAGAGGCTTTCTGTGGCGATGCGCACACTCAGGGCGCGGCCGAGCCCGTCGCCCCCATGGCGGTAGGCGCGGCGTTCCGCATCAATGAGGTAGGGTGGGTTCGAAAGAATCACATCAAATTGCCCGGATACGCTTGATAACGCATCACCGAGAGCGAGTTGGACCGTAATCTGGCAGTGGGCTGCGTTCACCGACGCGTACTGGAGTGCCACAGGATTGATATCGCTCAAGGTGACTTCCACGCAATGGCCCGCTGCGGCCAGCGCACGTGCTGCCACCAAGCCACCCGCTCCGCTGCCACAGCCGATGTCCAGCACCCGCAAAGGCAAATCGCTTTGCGCATGTGCGGGACCTGGGAAGTCGCGCAGTACCTGAAGGATGAACCGGGCAAAGCGGTAGGTGTCAGGCCCGAAAAATACGGCATCGCTTTGTGTAGTCGGAAACGCGGCGTGCAGGAAAAGGTCGTCGCCCAGGCTGGCCACCCGCAGCGTGCTACAGAGGGGTGCGTTGGCTTGCGCAGTGCCTTCGTGTCGCAAAATGCCTGCGCAGTCCATGGCAGACAGAAGCGTTGGCGACACCACATCTGCTGTGAACGGCTGGCTCCAGCCAAAGATGTCCCTCAAGTTGCTCGCCCTGCGCCCGCGGCGGTTCAACAGGACGCGCTGATGCGTGAGCGGTGTCGGCGTGATGAAACGGTAACCTTCATCAGACAGGTTACGCAGCACGCACTGCAGTGCCTCGCTATGGATCGCCCCGGCATACGGGCTCAGGGTAGTCCCTGGGCTTGAACTCGGGCTGGAGCCTGCAGCGAAAGGCATGTGTAGCATCGGACACCATCCCAAAAGGGGTTCACTGAAGAAGTCCTCAGCGATCCATTTCTAGCATCTTGCTACGTCAGTTACAGCTTGTTTGTACGTGGCCGCCTGCCGGCCGTGTAGGTCGCTG
>JANOLL010000494.1:0-1728 GCA_031419775.1 Polaromonas sp.
CGATAAGCAACACAGCCTCGGTACAATTGTTGCATTCTATGCGAAGGCAACTTAAGCTGTGACCCAAACTACGACCTGGATGTGCTTGATCTGCGGGTGGATTTACGACGAAGCGAGCGGTGCACCGGAGCACGGCATCGCGGCCGGAACGCCATGGGCGCAAGTCCCCATGAACTGGACCTGTCCAGAATGCGGAGCCCGCAAGGAAGATTTTGAAATGGTTGAGCTATGAACAGTGGCGGTGGCGATGAACCTTTTAACTTGAGGGGCCCGCTGCGTCGCAACAAGGGGAGCGATGGCAGTGAGCACTAGCAGTTCCGGACTCAAAGTCCTGGTCATAGACGACAGCAATACCATCCGGCGCAGCGCCGAAATATTTCTCAAGCAGGGCGGTCATGAAGTGATGCTTGCTGAGGATGGCTTTGATGCCTTGGCAAAAGTCAATGACTACCAGCCCGACCTCATTTTTTGCGACATCCTGATGCCGCGGCTCGATGGTTACCAGACCTGCGCGATCATCAAACGCAACGCCAGATTTTCGTCGGTCCCCATCGTGATGCTGTCTTCCAAGGACGGCGTTTTTGACAAGGCCAGGGGGCGCATGGTCGGCTCGCAAGACTATTTGACCAAACCCTTCACAAAAGACCAGCTGCTGCAAACCGTTCGCGAGCTGGGCAACACAAAACAAGGAGTTAGCTGATGGCGATTAAAAAAATTCTGGTGGTTGACGATTCCAAAACAGAATTGATGTACCTGACGGATCTTCTCGTCAAAAGCGGGTTTTCCGTGAAGACGGCCGAAAATGCCGAAGACGCCTTTCGCCGCCTAGCTGAAGAGAAACCTGAACTCATCCTCATGGATGTGGTGATGCCTGGCCAGAACGGCTTTCAATTGACACGGGCCATCTCGCGCGATCCGCTTTACTCGGATGTTCCGATCATCATGTGCACCAGCAAAAACCAGGAAACCGATCGGGTCTGGGGCATGCGCCAGGGCGCGCGTGACTACATCACCAAGCCCGTGGACGGTCCAGAGTTGATGGCCAAGATCAAAGCCCTAGGCTGATACCGGTTCACCGACCCCGAACATGGCGAATCGACAAGCCCTCCGAGAATTACAGAGCCGCTTAGCCGAAAGGTTGCAGATTGCACGGACTCAGGGTGTCGCGCCTTCGTGGCTGGCCGTTGAAGCTGGTGGTGCCAAGTACCTTTTTCCGATGAGTCAGGCTGGTGAGATTTTTCCTTGGGGCTCGATTCAGTCTGTGCCCTACACCCAAAACTGGTTTCTAGGTGTCGCGAACTTGCGCGGCGGCCTGTTTGGGGTCGTGGACCTGGCCGGTTTTGTTACCCAACAAAGCGCCTCCCCCAAGTCCGAGTTGGCGCGCAAGGAATCCCGTCTGGTGTCGCTCAATAGCGCGTTGGACGTGAATTGCGCGCTGCTGATCGACCGCCTGGCGGGCCTACGCAATCAGGAAGCCTTCAGCGACTATTCTGAAAAGCCAGCGGACGCCCCTGAGTTTTTCGGCAACCGTTATGTGGATGCCAATGGCGCATCCTGGCAGGAAATCAATCTGCAATCTCTTGCCCAGCAAGCCCATTTTTTGACTGTTGTCGCCTAGCGCTCAACGTTTTTCTCCAGAAGGCTTCCCATGTCTGCTATCGAAAAAATCCAGAACCTTTTTAAAACCAAGACTGCGCAACACGAGGACAGCATGGACATGGCCTCCCT
>JANOLL010000495.1:0-7659 GCA_031419775.1 Polaromonas sp.
CTTCGGCTTGTGTTGTACTGAGCCGCCTCGCACGTCCGGGAACTGTTTGCCGGAAAGTGCCCCGAATACAGAAGGTTGGCTTGGCGCCAACCGGTGAAAGTTTGAAGAAATACTTATGAAAACTTTGGTGATTGCAGAAAAACCCTCGGTGGCGCAGGACATCGTCCGCGCCATCACGCCGACGGCTGGCAAGTTTGAAAAGCATGATGAATTTTTTGAGAGCGACGAATGGCTGGTTACGTCTGCGGTGGGGCATTTGGTCGAGATTCAGGCGCCCGAGGAGTTTGACGTCAAGCGCGGCAAGTGGAGCTTTGCCAATCTTCCCGTGATCCCGCCGTACTTTGATCTCAAGCCGATGGACAAGACCAAGACGCGGCTCAACGCCATCGTCAAGCTGATCAAGCGCAAGGATGTGGGCAGCATCGTCAATGCCTGTGACGCGGGCCGCGTGGGCGAACTGATCTTCCGGCTGATACAGCAATACGCCAAAAGCAAACACCCGGTCAAGCGTCTGTGGCTGCAGTCGATGACACCGGCCGCAATCCGGGACGGTTTCGAATCGTTGCGTACTGAAAAGCAGATGCAGGGCCTGGCCGACGCGGCGCGCTCGCGCTCTGAAGCTGACTGGATGGTCGGCATCAATGGCACGCGGGCCATGACAGCTTTCAATTCACGCGATGGCGGTTTCTTTTTGACGACTGTGGGCAGGGTTCAAACACCGACGCTCTCGGTGGTGGTCGAGCGCGAAGAAAAAATTCGCAAGTTCATCTCCCGGGACTACTGGGAAATCCACGCCAGTTTTCTGGCCGAGGCGGGCGAATACCCTGGCAAATGGTTCGATCCGAAATGGAAAAAAGCCGCCGCCAATGCCGATAACAGCGAGCCGGATGCCGAGCTGCGCGCTGACCGCCTCTGGTCTGAGCGTGAGGCGCTCGCAATAGCCGATGCCGTGCGCGGCAAGGCCGCCAGCGTTACCGAAGAAAGCAAGCCCACGACGCAGGCGGCCGGTCAGTTGTTTGATTTGACGTCGCTGCAGCGCGAGGCCAACGGCAAATTTGGTTTTTCGGCCAAGACCACGCTGTCGATCGCACAGAGCCTGTACGAGCGCCACAAGGCACTGACCTACCCGCGGACCGATTCCCGCGCCCTGCCAGAAGACTATTTGCCGGTAGTCAAGAAGACCTTTGAGATGCTGGCCGACAGTGGCATGCGGCATCTGGCGCCGCACGCGCTGGTCGCTCTGAACGGTAACTACATCAAGCCTAACAAGCGCATCTTTGACAACGCCAAGGTGAGCGACCACTTCGCGATCATCCCTACCCTACAAGCGCCCAGCGGTCTGAGTGATGCCGAGCAAAAGTTGTATGACCTGGTGGTACGCCGCTTTATGGCGGTGTTTTACCCGAGCGCGGAATACCTGGTCACGACCCGCATTTCGCAGGCCGTGGGACACAGCTTCAAGACCGAAGGCAAGGTGCTGGTCAAACCGGGCTGGCTCGCCATTTACGGCAAGGAAGCCGAGGATGAGAACACCGACGAGAAAGACAGCAAGACGCTGGTACCCGTCAAACCCGGTGAAATGGTGCGCACGGAAACTGCCGAAGCGAAGGGCCTTAAAACCCGGCCACCCGCGCGTTACAGCGAAGCGACGCTGCTAGGAGCGATGGAAGGTGCTGGCAAAACCATTGACGACGATGAGCTGCGCGAAGCGATGCAGGAAAAAGGTCTGGGCACGCCGGCCACCCGCGCCGCGACGATCGAGGGCCTGATCGCCGAGAAATACATGCTGCGCGAAGGCCGCGAGCTGATTCCGACCGCTAAGGCGTTTCAGTTGATGACCTTGCTGCGCGGCCTCGATGTGCAGGAATTGTCCAAGGCCGAGCTCACCGGCGACTGGGAATTCAAGCTGGCGCAGATGGAACACGGCAAGCTGAGCCGCGAAACCTTCATGGCCGAGATTGCCGCCATGACCGAGCGCATGGTGGCCAAGGCCAAGGGCTACGACAAGGACAGCATTCCCGGCGACTACGCCACGCTGGAAGCCCCGTGCCCCAACTGCGGCGGCGTGGTGAAGGAAAACTACCGGCGCTACACCTGCGTCGGTAAAAAGGGCGACGATGGTTGCGGCTTCAGCTTCGGCAAAACGCCGGCCGGCCGCACCTTTGAAAACGCCGAGGTCGAGCAATTTTTGCGCGACAAAAAAATCGGCCCGCTGGAAGGCTTCCGTTCCAAAGCCGGCTGGCCTTTCACCGCCGAAATGGTCATCAAGTTTGACGAAGAAACGAAGAACTTCAAGCTTGAATTTGACTTTGGCGATGACAAGAACGCCGAGAGCGGTGAGATTGTCGATTTCGGTGACCAGCAGTCGCTCGGCGCCTGCCCCAAATGTGCCAGTGCCGTTTTTGAACATGGCAAAAATTACGTCTGTGAAAAAGCGGTGCCAACCATGGCGCAGCCGACGCCCAGTTGCGACTTCAAGACCGGCCAGGTGATCCTGCAGCAGCCGATCGAGCGCGAGCAGATGGTCAAGCTCTTGAGCACCGGCAAGACCGACTTGCTCGACAAGTTTGTGTCGATGCGCACGCGCCGCGCCTTCAAGGCCATGCTGGCGTGGGATGCTGAAGCCGGCAAGGTGAACTTTGAATTCGCACCGTCGAAGTTCCCACCACGCAAACCGGCGGCCTCCAAATCCGGCAGCCCAACGATCAAGACGCCATTCGGTAAAACCGTAGCGGCGAAATCAGCTGGTGCCAAGCCTGCTGCCAAAAAGGTAGCGGCAAAAAAGGTCGGCGCCAAAACGGTCGCTGCCAAGACGCCCAAGCTGAAGTCACCACGCAAGACTACCCCCGGCACGGGTCTCAAGCCCAGCGAGGCGCTGGCGGCCGTGATCGGCGCTGAGCCGGTAGCGCGCACGCAAGTGATCAAAAAACTGTGGGATTACATCAAGGCGGAAGGCCTGCAAGATGCCGCTAACAAGCGCGCCATCAATGCCGACGCCAAGCTGCTGGCGGTGTTCGGCAAGCCACAGGTTACCATGTTTGAGCTGGCTGGAATTGTAGGCAAACACCTGAGCTGATCCCAGCGCTTGGCAGTCGATCTTCAGATAAAATTAGCGTGTAGCCCAATGAATTCATGCGGTTAATGCTATATAAAATATAGCATTTGACTCCAGAAATCAGCAACAAAACTGGCCCGACTTTAAGATTTGTGACGCATCTTGGCCTGGGCGACAGCCGTCAGAAAGTCCCTCAGAATGGCGCCGTCATCAATCGTGTCTGATTCGGGCTGATGAAACTCCGGATGCCACTGCACCGCTGCCATATAGCTTTTACCGCGGTCCTTGCGGCGAATCGCCTCGACGAGGCCATCGGTCACGCTAAAGGCTTCAACTTCAAATTCATCTGACAGATCCTTGATCGCCTGATGGTGGATGCTGTTGACACGCACGCGCTCCACGCCGGGGTAGAGCTGCGACAGCTGGGTGCCCGCCACAATGTCGACACTGTGAAAATTCAGGTCGTAGATGGCGGCATCGCGGTGATTGAAGGAGTCGGGCACCTGGGTTTCGATGTCCTGGTAGAGCGTTCCGCCATACGCGACGTTGAGCAATTGCAGGCCGCGGCAAACTCCGAACATCGGCTTACCAGCCGCTTCAAAAGCGGCGACCAGTGCCTTGTCGTAATCGTCGCGCAGTCTGTCCCCCGACCACTGAGTCTGGAGCGGCGTCTCGCCATAGCTGCCCGGCCAGACATCGGCACCGCCGTGCAGCACCAACCCGTCCAGCCATTGGGCATAGTGCGCGAAAGTGACGTCGCCGCGTTGGGTAGACCCCGTCGGGCAGGGCACCATCACCACCATTGCACCCGATGACATCAGCCAATGGGCAATGGACTGTTCCACGTACTGCAGTGTTTTTCCGCTGAACAGCGAGCGCGTTGGGTCAGCATGTGAAAAACAGGCTGACAGGCCTATCTTGAGTCGGCTGGCTGCAGGCATGATGGAGCGTCAGGCGGGACCCGCCAGGGCCGTGCCGATAAAGCGCACCGCTATCCGGGTCCCTGGTCCCATTGGTGTCGCTGCCGGAGGTTCTGACTCGGTGACAGTGGCCGAACCGGGTGACAGGGCGTCTTCAATGCTGATGGTGGCGTCATGTTGTGTGGCAATCTCCATCACGATGGCCAGGCCCAGACCTGAGCCATCCACATTGGTACCGAGTACGCGGTAGAAGGGCTGAAAGACCAACTCTCGCTCAGCTTCAGGAATACCTGGCCCGGAGTCTTCGACCAGCAGCACGGACACCCCGCTGAAACGGTCCGTCAGCAGCCGCAGCGTCACCAGACCTCTCTCCGGGGTGTAGGCAATAGCGTTGTCGAGCAGGTTGCGCACCAGCTCCTTAAGCAACGTCGGGTTGCCATTCAACAGGGTGGCTTGATCGCCGGCAGCGGGACCGTCATAGCCCAGGTCGATGTGCTTTTCAAGCGCTCGGGGTACCGAGTCGGCCATGACTTCTGCAACGATTTGCCCCAGATCGACCCGCTGCTTGGCCAGGCTGCGGCCGGTTGTTTCGGCGCGTGCCAAAGCCAGTAACTGGTTGACGGTGTGTGTCGCCCGTATGCTGGCCAAACCAATTTGTTTAAGCGACTTTTTCAGCTCGCCTGCATTGGTTTCACGCTGTGCCAGATCAGCCTGCATGCGTAATCCGGCCAACGGTGTTTTTAACTGGTGGGCAGCGTCAGCCAGAAACCGCTTTTGGGTCGTTAACGACACTTTCAGGCGACTCAGCAAATCGTTGATGGATGACACCAGCGGCGCAACTTCTTCCGGCACAGCGGTTTCATCGAGCGGGCTCATGTCGTCGGATTTTCGGGCTCGAATGCGCCGCTCCAACAGCGCCAGCGGCTTGATGCCGCGCACCAGCGCCAGCCAGACCAACAGTACCGCCAGAGGCAGCGTCACAAATTGCGGCACCATCGTGCCTTTGACAATTTCGGTGGCCAGTGTTTTGCGTTTTTCAAGTGTCTCGGCCACCTGCACCAGAACCGACGACGCGGTGGGCGAGCCCTGGATGTCCACCCTGATCCAGGTGTAGGCAACGCGTACATCTTCATCCTTGATTTTGTCCTCGCGCAGCCGGACTTCTCCATCCGGGGTGTTGTCATCGTCCGGTGGCGCCGGCAACTCCAGTTCCCCGCCAAGGTACTCGCCGCGGGTACCCCGCACTTGGTAATAAACCCGATCGGTGTCGTCGGCGCGCAGAATTTCGCGGGCCGGGGCGGTCAGGTTGAACTGCACCTGGTTGTTCTTGACCATCACCAGCTTGGCTAGCGCCTGAACGTTGTACTCCAGCGCTCGGTCAAAAGGCTTGCCGGCAATATTTTGCGCGACCAGCCAGGTCAGTGCCAGGCTGATCGGCCACAGCAGCAGCAAGGGCGTGAGCATCCAGTCGAGAATCTCGCCAAAGAGGCTGCGCCGTTCGCGTTGGAATAGTCTGAGGGCCACGGGTTAAAAAGCGAAGGGGGCGCGAGTTCGCTTGGTATTCTCTTCAAGCCAGCCGGGGCCGCAGAACCGGCTCTGCCAGGCCGCAGGCGCAGCGGCCCCCTTGGGGGGCAGGGAGTTACACAAAGTGAACGACCGTGGGGGCACCATCAACTTGGGATTTTTTCAAGGCAATAACCAAGACCGCGCACTGTTGCAATCCGTACGGGCCCCTTTTCAATCTTTTTGCGCAGCCGGTGGATGTACACCTCGATCGCGTTGTTGCTGACCTCTTCGCCCCACTCGCAGAGTCTCTCAACCAGCTGGTCCTTGCTGACCAGGCGGCCGACGCGCTGCAGCAGCACTTCGAGCAAGCCGAGTTCACGCGCCGAGAGTTCCAGCATCTGCCCCTCGATGGTCGCGACGCGACCGGCCTGGTCGTACACCAACGGGCCGTGCTTGATGGTGCTGCTGGCGCCGCCCATGCCGCGGCGAATCAGCGCGCGCACCCGGGCTTCGAGTTCCTGGAGCGAGAACGGCTTGGCCATGTAATCGTCGGCGCCATAGTCGAGGCCCTTCACCCGCTCTTCAACGCTGTCAGCGGCCGTCAAAATCAGCACTGGAAGAGAGGAGCCGCGCGCGCGCAGGCGTTTGAGTACTTCCAGTCCGTGCATGCGCGGCAGGCCCAGATCGAGGATCAGCAGGTCGAACTCGGTGTTGGTGAGCAGTGCCGCGTCGGCTTCGGTGCCGCTGGCCACGTGGTCAGCCGCCGCGCCCGAAGCGCGAAGCGTACGCAGCAGGCCATCGGCCAGAACCTGATCGTCTTCGGCTATCAAAATTCGCATGGCTGTCTCCAGATGACCGGATGCCGGGGTGCGGCGGTGGCTTGAGGTCTCAAGCGTCAAATTTTAGGCTTTTGTGCACGAGCGGTTTGCCGCCAGTGCCTCACGCGCTACCATAGGCCTCCAAGCCTAGCGCCACGACGGTTGCCACATCCGGCCCCACTGCCTGCCTGAATTCGTCTTCAGCCTGCGCCACGGCGTGCTGGAAGGCTTCTAGCCACAGCAGACCGGTGGCCGTAAAAAGCACCAGCCTGGCCCGCTTGTCGTGCGGGTCGGCACCTCGGGTGACCAGCCCCCAGGCTTCGCACTGGGTGAGCAGATCGCCCATCGCCTGCTTGCTCATCCCGGCGCTACTGGCCAGGTCGGTCAGGCGTGAGCCGTTGAGCGCGAGGTGACGTGTAATGTGAATATGCGCGGCGCTGACCTGGCCCCTGGCTGCCAGGTTGGACAGCGCCAGCGGCACGTCGACATTGCGCGACATCAGCCACAGCACCCGCTCGTCAAAGCGGCGCAGAGCCTGGCCCAGCAATCGACCCAGATGGGTGATGCGCCAGCCGGGATCGGGCCTTGGCAGCGGATCGGTTTCAGCCATGCAGCATGCTAGCGCATTTAATCAGGCAAACTGACTAAAAATAGGGTTTACTTATTTAGACGACCCTCATAAAGTACTGGTCATGCATCCAGCGTGTTGATAAAAACAGCCACTGGAAACAAGCCCCACTTTTCGACAGCATTGATATTCAAGGAGATTTTCATGGAACTCACCAGCAAATTGAACCCGGCACAAAACCCTGTCCAAAGCGCCGCCCTCAACACTGAAAAAGCCAAGGCGCTGCAAGCCGCGCTGGCCCAGATCGAAAAGCAGTTTGGCAAAGGCACCATCATGAAGCTCGGTGCCGGTGAAGTGATTGAAGACATCCAGGTGGTCTCCACCGGTTCGCTGGGGCTGGACATTGCGCTGGGCGTCGGCGGCCTGCCGCGCGGTCGGGTGGTTGAAGTCTACGGACCGGAGTCATCGGGCAAAACCACGCTGACGCTGCAGGTCATCGCCGAAATGCAAAAGCTCGGTGGCACCTGCGCTTTTGTCGATGCCGAACATGCGCTCGACATTCAATACGCCCAAAAACTCGGCGTCAACCTGCAGGACTTGCTGATCAGCCAGCCCGACACCGGCGAGCAGGCGCTGGAGATTGTGGACTCCCTAACCCGCTCCGGCGCGGTTGATCTGATCGTGATTGACTCGGTGGCGGCGCTCACGCCCAAGGCCGAACTCGAAGGCGAAATGGGCGACTCGCTGCCCGGCCTGCAGGCGCGGCTGATGAGCCAGGCGCTGCGCAAACTG
>JANOLL010000496.1:0-2413 GCA_031419775.1 Polaromonas sp.
AGCAACATGGTGCCTTCTGGCCCGGTGGCTTCGCCGACCCAATCGGTTGACTCGCGCCTGGCTGCGGGACTGACCTCCGAATAGCCTTGATCGGCTCTCCCAACCCAACCGCTTTATAACTAGCGCACAGCAGATTTCGCATGTATTTTGTTTTCAATCCAGATAGTTTTGCACTCGGTCTTGCTTTCGGCGTGCTGGGTCTTGTCTTGCTGCTCAGTCTGGTGGTTTCGTATGCCTATAACGAGCGGACGCTTTTGTTTCTGGCGGCCTATTTATCTGTCGCAGTTGCCTTGTTGCTAGTTAATGCGTATCAGTTGAGGGGTGCCTCCCTGATTCCGCGGCTGCTGTTGGTGCTGGGTCCGGCTCTGGTCAGCAGTTTGCTCATGTGGCTGTTCCGAAAGCGCACCACCGGGAGTTTTGACAAACTGGTCATCCTGGTCGTGATGTCGGCATCGTTGGGCTTGCTGGGTTTTTATAGTGCGAACGACGCAGGACTGAACGCCGAGGGTCGTGTCACATCTCGGGCAATTTGGCTGGGTCTGGCCTGGAGCGCCTTGTTGTGCGCGGGTTTTGTTTACCGCAGCATTCAGGCGCTTGAAACCGCAGGGCCCTGGAAATGGTGGTTGATGCTGGGGCATGCGGCAGGCCTCATGGTGGCGCTGGTTTTCTTGACCGATGTGGGCCGTGCCAGTGCCGCGCATTGGCCGGTCGTTCTGATGCTGCTGGTGCAGGCGCCACCGATTTATCTGGCGCTGGTCTGGCGCAGTCGCCTGCTCAATGAGATCCGCTTGCGCAGCGCCGCGGCTGATGTGATTGACCCCCTGACCGGTTTGGCCACTGCGTCGGTGCTGGTCGAAAGACTCATGCGCGTCTCGGCTCGCGTTCAATCCGCCAAGCCCGGTGTGGCGGGTGACGTCATCTTTTTGATTCAGGTGCAAAATTGGAACGGCCTGCTCAACGAGCTGGGGCCAGAGTTCAACGAAAAGTTATTGCTCGAAGCGGCATTGCGGCTGCGTCGCGCAATTGGCGACAACGACCTGGCTGTCCGTATCAGCGGTGGCCGATTTGCCGTGGTCGCGCAAGGCCTGGCCAGTCAGGCGGAAGTCACCACGCTTTCAACCCGTATGATCGTCAGCGGCTTGCGCATTGACAGTCCACAGCTGCCCGGTATCGAGTTTCAGTTCCGGGTCATTGTTCGCAATCTCCGATTGGCTAAACCTTTGACTCTGCCTGCGGCAGAAGCCTGGCTCGCAGCGCTGGCAGATCATTTCAACAATTGGCCCTCTAGCCACCGCACGCGCAGCATCTGGGTGCTCGAGGACTCGGCTGATCAGAGCGCCATTTTTGTGCCCGGCACCAGCAATTAGCAACTTGCAAGATTCGATTACTGCGCCCACCTGATGGATCTCTTTAATGTCACTACCGGGACTGATGACCCGGAATCCGCCGACCAGGATTCGCTGGCCGCTTATGCGCAACGGGCCTACCTTGAATATGCGCTGAGCGTGGTCAAGGGTAGAGCCCTTCCCGATGCATGCGACGGCCAGAAACCCGTGCAGCGGCGGATTCTCTACAGCATGAGCCGCATGGGCCTGGGATTTGGCGGTGCCAATGGCAACAGCGGGGCCAAGCCCGTCAAAAGCGCGCGGGTGGTGGGCGATGTGCTCGGACGCTTTCATCCGCATGGTGATCAAGCCGCCTACGATGCACTGGTACGCATGGCGCAGGATTTTTCGCAGCGTTATCCCCTGATTGATGGGCAAGGTAATTTCGGCAGCCGCGACGGCGACGGTGCTGCGGCCATGCGCTATACCGAGGCCAGGCTGGCGCGTATTACCAGCTTGCTGATGGATGAGATTGACGAGGGGACGGTGGATTTCGTGCCCAACTACGATGGCTCTACCGAAGAGCCGCGTCAGTTGCCTGCGCGCCTGCCATTCACGCTGCTCAATGGTGCCAGCGGTATTGCGGTGGGTTTGGCAACCGAGATCCCTAGCCACAACTTGCGCGAGGTGGCTGATGCCTGCATTGCCCTGATCAAAACCCCCAAGCTCGGTGATGAGGACCTGTACACCCTGCTGGCCGGGCCTGACTACCCTGGCGGGGCTCAAATTATCTCCAGCCCGGCCGACATTGTCGCTGCGTACACCACCGGACGTGGTTCGCTGAAAGTTCGTGCGCGCTGGAAAATCGAAGATCTGGCGCGCGGCCAGTGGCAGCTGGTGGTGCAGGAGTTGCCCCCTGGCGTCAGCACACAGAAGGTGCTGGAGGAAATTGAGGAGCTGACCAATCCCAAAGTTAAAACCGGCAAGAAGGCATTAAGCGCAGAGCAGATCCAGCTCAAGCAGACCTTGCTGTCGGTGCTCGATGTGGTGCGAGACGAATCCGGAAAAGAAGCCGCCGTGCGTCTGGT
>JANOLL010000497.1:0-3216 GCA_031419775.1 Polaromonas sp.
CCCACCTGATCGGAAGGCCGCACCTGAATCAGTGAAAAATTATTCAGTTCGCCGACCTTCAACTGGTCCAAAGGCCGGCCATCCAAAATAGAGCGCTGTAATGCAGTGGCGGTAAAGATCCCCAGTCGTGCAGGCACATGATGGGTGTCGCGAACCAACACATTGGAGGTCCGCTCGGCCCGAAAAAGTTTGACGACCGACAGGATATCGGTATCGGAATCGACAAAGTGAGCTGGCCGCAAAAAGGCCTCATCCACCCGAGACATGGTGAGCGACTGCAACTCGTGCTGGCTCTTGAGTGCAGACAGGGCGCTGAGCTTGTTGCTAAGATCTGAAAACAGCAGCGCGCCGAATGTTGCATTCGATGCAATCAGATCATTGACCGCCTGCTTGGCGAGCTGATAGGCCACCACCTCTTCCGCCGCCACAAAGCGACTACTGACTTTGCCTGCCACCAAGCCCCGGCCATCAAAGCAGTCGTCCGGCCCGTACGTGGTGATCACTTCCGCTCCGTCTTGCTGAGTGACAAAGCCCTTGATGATGACGAACAAATGGGACGGCGAAATACCGACGTCCAGAATCGTCTCGCCTTCAGGGAAATAGGTCACATCCACACTGTCCTGCACCAGACGTTGCTCGTCGGTGCTCAGGCAATCGAATGGAGAAGCCGAAAAATTGAAGGCATTTGGCATGTGACATGACCCCCTTATTCAAGCGCACTTCCAATGTTTCCAACCAATCTTTGATTCAACGCTTGATACCCGGCCCGACCTTGGCCGCAAGACTCCACTGGGCATCAAACCAAGCATCTCCCTGCAAGGATGCGTGCAGCATGGGCAATGAGTCCAAGCCCCAGAACAGTTTGTCATCTACCGCCAGGGCGGGCACACCAAAAACGCCCAGTGCGATGGCGTCTTCGGTATTTTTTTTCAACTGGTCCTTGACCTGCTGGCTGCTCACCTCGAAGAGGGGACTTAAATGTTGGGACAGTGCTGCCAGGCGCTGGGCATCGTCGGCCTGGGCGCCGCCACGCCATACGTGCCTAAAGAGGGTTTCGCAGACATAGCGGTTGGGCAACCCAAACCTGGATTCGGGACTGCAGGCAATCGCCAGCCTGAGCAATTGCAAGGGGTTGAAAGGATGGCTCGCGGGCATCTGCATGGGAATACCAGCGCGATGTGCCAGCCATAAGACCTGGCGATACGTCCAATCGCGTTTAGGTGCTATCTCAGCGGGACCGAGCTGACTGTAATGCTTGAGCATCCCGGCGAACAATACCGGTCGGTAATCGACGCTGTAGCTTACCCCCTCCAGCGCTTTCGGCAACTGCTCGAACGCCAGATAGGCATAGGGCGAAATGAAGTCCAGGTAAAACGTGATGTGTTTCATGGCGACAAATCGCTTCAGGGCTGCAACGCCACCATGCGTTGCTCGATCAATATCCAGACATGCCGTTTGAGCACCTCGTCTGCTGTACCCCATAAGGTAATTTCATCGCTGGTACGAAAGCAGCCGTCGCACAACCCGTTCTTGGCGTTGATGCTACAGACCGAGTGACACGGCGACGGAACATCGGCCGCCGTCGCCACTGTGCGGGCGCGCCGCCTGACCAGTTCAATGTTTCGCTTCAGCGTCAGTCCATCGTGCGACGTCGATTCGTTGACCACTGGCAAGGTCTGGGCATTGGCAACTACCATCAACCAGCCCTCTTGTTGAGAAGCGCGGTGGCAGCGCGAGAATTTGGCTTGCGCTCCAAAAATTGACTGATAAACAGTCCGGCGTCAATCAACCGGTCGAGATCGATGCCGGTATCGATTCCCATGCCCTGCAACAAGTAGGCCACATCCTCGGTCGCGACGTTGCCGGTTGCCCCCTTGGCATAGGGGCAACCGCCCAGCCCGGCCGACGAGGTGTCAAATTGCCAAATTCCCATCTGCAAGCAGGCAAGCGTATTGGCCAAGGCCTGTCCGTAGGTATCGTGGAAATGGCCAGACACATCATTGAGGTCATAGTGCCTGAGCGCCGCCTCCATGGCGCGCTGCACCTTGAGCGGGGTACCCACGCCAATCGTGTCAGCTACACCAATATGCTGCACGCCAATTTCCTTCATGAGCCGCGCCACCTGCTCCACCCGCTCCGGGGGAATCTCGCCTTCATAAGGACACCCCACTGCACAGGAGATGGCACCCCGAACAGCGATGCCTCGTGCTCTGGCAGCCGCCACTACAGGCCGAAAGCGTTCAATGCTGACGTCGATAGAGCAGTTGATATTGCGCTGGCTGAAGGCTTCACTGGCAGCCGCGAACACCACCACCTCATCAGGCTGTGAAAGCACCGCGGCCTCAAAGCCCTGCATATTGGGAGCGAGCACCGAATAGCGCACACCCGGCTTGCGCCGTATACCGGCCATCACTTCAGCGTTATCAGCCATTTGCGGCACCCACTTGGGCGATACAAAGCTGGTGACCTCGATCTCCTTCAGGCCCGCATCCTGAAGGCGGTGCACCAGCTCGATTTTCACTGCCGCAGGTACCGGTGCCTTCTCGTTTTGCAGCCCATCGCGAGGGCCGACATCGACCAGTTTGACCTTGTTTGGGTACGCCATGGAATCAGTATCCTTTTTTCAGGTCCACCACGCCAGCGATGCTGGCTAGCGGCTTGCCACCCTGCAGGGCGAGTATCTTCTGGGCAATCTGGGCGATGCTCTCAGCGCGCAGGGTTCTGGCCGATGTGTGCGGAGTAAGGGTGATCTTGGGCTGATGCCAGAACGGATGGACCGCTGGCAGGGGCTCAGCGCGGAACACATCCAGTGTGGCACCAGCCAAATGCCCGCTGTCTATCAGTGCAATCAAATCCTCGTCGACGAGATGGCCGCCGCGTGCCACATTGACTACATAGCCGCCCGGCAACAACTGCGAAAGCGTGTCGCGCCGCAAGATGCCTTCGGTATCCGGCGTGAGCGGCAGCAGACAGACCAGTACACGGCTCGCCGCCAGAAAATCAAGCAGGCCGTCTTGGCCTGAAAAGCAGCGAACGCCAGCAAGCGTTTTGGGCGACCGGCTCCAGCCCAGTACCGGAAAATCGAAGTGCTTCAAAGCCCCTGCCACGCGCGCGCCAAGGATCCCAAGGCCCATCACCCCTACCGGGAATTCGCTGCGCAGGCGAGGCTTGCGGCAAGACCACTTGCCTGCAGCGATGTCGGCCGCATACGCATCG
>JANOLL010000498.1:0-2596 GCA_031419775.1 Polaromonas sp.
TCAGGCCTAAAGCGTGACCCCGGCGGTCATTCCAAGGTACCTCTCCAGCACGCTCAGTTCAGCAGTGGTCGGTGAACCTTTGCCCGCAATCACGGCGTAAATGTTGCCCATGAACCCGCCCCGTGGGTAGTAACTGAGGTAGCCCCAGCCAATCAGCATCTGATTGAAGGTGCTGGGCGACAGGCTGGCGCTTGCCCCCGCTACCACCGTCGAATTAACCCGCAGCTTTTGTGAGCCTGGTGCAGAAGTCAGACAAACCACCGAAGGTGTGTTGACTGCCAGCCGAGTGGGACTCGTCAACTGCACGGTTTGACCGTTAGCATCCACCCAGGTGGCACCCGGGCAGCTGTTAACGAAGTTAAGTTCCGAAGTGAAAACAGCTTCCGTCTGCGACGCCTGAAAAAGTACCCCAGAGTTGTACTGTCCGGGAACACTCACCGCGGCAATAGCAAAGTGGGCATCCTCGATGTTGTAGGTTATGCGGTTGGTAGGGTTGGGCTGAACGCCCGGCATGGGGACCGATTTCTTGCACCATAAGCCCCAGGTGTCGTAAACCGTATGGTCTGAGTATTTCTTGCCGTTGGATTCACGCATCACCGGCACAGACATGGTGCCCATTCCGCCATTGGCCTTGTTGATCCAATTGAGCATTTCCATCGCGTTACCGGGACTCGAACCATAGCCAGAGTCCGACACCGCACGCACCGGTTCGCCAGCCACGGCCGGTGCACCCTGCATGTAGTCGGTGTGTCCGTCAGTCATATCCCATTTGGACGCGCTGTATTTAGCCAGGATAGCCAATGCTGCATCCTGAAGGCTGGTCGCAGCATAAGCAGCCGGGTCACTTAAGGAAAATACCTTGCGCGGCGGCGGCACCTGGCCCGAGAGCTGCCCGTCGCTGGTGTAGGTCA
Organism: Polaromonas sp.; assembly: GCA_031419775.1. Taxonomy (GTDB): domain Bacteria; phylum Pseudomonadota; class Gammaproteobacteria; order Burkholderiales; family Burkholderiaceae_C; genus Polaromonas. The sequence continues at coordinate 912 of JANOLL010000498.1, forward strand.
GGGTTGCCACGCGGTTGACCTGGGGTACGAAGGTATAGGTGTCTTGGCCATTCGCCCCAGCAGGAATGGTTAATACCGACTTGCTGAAGGACCCTCCGTTATTTGACGTCACCGTGAGGCTGACGGGGCTGGCCAGATTGCCCCGGGCATACACCGTGATGGTCAATGGCGTTCCAGCCAGTGCGTAACCTGGACCATCATCAAACAGCGCTGCCTTGACTACACCAGCAGCCGCCTTCAAGGGACCAGACACCAGAGGCTCAAGCGTTTTGCCCTGATGCCAGCCGGGTACATGGTTGATCGCGTAGTTGTGAATCGGCCAGTGGTTCCCGCCCATCCAGCTGTAAATTTCGCAGCCTGCGGCTCTAGCGTAATTCATGGCATTGGAAAACATGGTCTGCCAGCGGACGTCATCGATCGGCATGCCCACTTCTGTCAAAGCCAGTTTGACACCATTGGCCTTCGCCCAGTCGGTGGCGATTTTGATGCGGTCGACACCCGTCGATGCGGTGATCGCGCCAACGCCAAATCCAGCGCTGTAGTTCTTGCCTAACTCGGTGTCGTAGTCAAACGAGGCGCCAGTGTTGAAGGCATCAAGATACATGTGCACTTCGTAAATCAGGCTGCTCCCCATGAGCGGATACCCGGGATTGTTGGCGATGGCCATGGCCGAATCCCATTGATTTCCCGCCACGTAGATAGGGTTAGTGGTGTCGACAGCGCGAATCGCATTGATCGCTGCCTGGGCAAAGGTGGGCCAGATGGTCAGGTCCTCTTGGCCACTGTATGGCGGAGCGTCGTACACGCCATTGACGCCGCCCGCTACCGGCATGTCATGCGGCTCGTTCATCAGGCCATAGCCGCCAAAACCGGGGTGATTGGCCCATTTGGCCGCCGCACGCGTCCAAAAATCCGTGAAGTTAGCCCGGGTGAGCGTGGCTCCGCTGGCCAGAGAAAAAATCTTCACAGACACTTGCGTGTTGTCGGTCGTGTATGGACGAAGAAGAGGATCCGTCGGAACGCGCAAACCCAACACTGATCCGTCGGGTTGAAATTTGAAGTCCTGGTAACGGCAATAGTTATGCAAATCAATGATGCATCGGATGCCCGCTGCTGCGTGGGCATCCAGCACACCCGTGATGTAGGACTCATAGCCCGGATGAAAAGCGCCTGGGCTTCCAATGGCCGCTACAGCCGCTGCATTGGCCACAGTGCTGTGCAACATGGGTTGCAACAGTTCCCACTGGATGGGTAATCGGTTCTTGGAATAACCATTGGCTGCAAGATAGGTCACGTCCGCGGCTCGCGGGACCGTAAAGTTCAAATTCGGCGCCGTACTCAGGCCATAGCGTAAACCTGGCTTGGTCCATTCCATGCCTGAAAGGTTGGTACCTCCGGGGAAGCCCATCATGGGCGCAGGCACGGGCTCCGGTACCGGACTAGGTGCCGGGGCGGGGGCCGGGGCTGGCGCGGGAGCCGGTGCTGCCGTCCGTCTGCGGGGATTTCCCTTGGAAGAGGCCAAACCCACCGCGCCCACGGTGCTGACAGCTAAGGCGGCTTTAGAGAAATCACGTCTATGCATGAGAACCTTACAGATTGGTTGGCTGGGGCGTCGGCGATGAACTGCCGAGCGCGGCGTAGCCAGACTGTCAGCGCCCTCGCCCGACTTACATCTGTATGTGCGC
>JANOLL010000499.1:0-2304 GCA_031419775.1 Polaromonas sp.
AAGTGCTGTTCAATTCGTTGTTCGAGCATTCGCTAATGATAGCGATTCAAAACAAGGCTTCCGAACATCAGGACGTTGGCTTACAGACCCGATCAACCCAACGGGGAGCACCCCATCATTTACCGTTTCGATGTGCGAGAGCTGACACGGTATTGCGCGATGGCCCGGCCCAAGTCTTGAAGTTCCTCGCAAGATAACAAACAGATCTCGCGCAAGGCGGCAAGATGCTTCTCGGCGTTGGGAAGGTCATCAATCAGCAGATAGGTTTCCCCCAGGTATTCATGGGCACCGCGATGCCGCGGATCGATTTCAATTGCGCGCTTGTAGTGCCTGAACGCAGCGTCAAACTGTTTCAAGTTGCGGTAGGCGTAGCCCAGGTAATTTTGCAGGTCCGGATTGTCCGGGTCACCCGCAGCAGCCTTAGCAAATCGCTGGGCCGCCTCCAGCCATAGCTTGTTAGACATGGCCTGCTTGCCAGCGGCGTAATCCGGGTCGCGCGCCGCAGCATCTGGATTGGATTCATACGGTTCGGCGGCGACAAGCGGAGCCAGGAGCGCGCTGGCCGTGAACAACGCGGCCACGGCAGCACGCCTCCAAGCGATCGGCGACTGGTTGCGGATCATCGCTGCGCTACAAATGCCCGGGCGATGACCAGTTCTGGTCGGGCAGTGTCGGCCTTAGCTGTCATGTCAAGCAGCTTGCGGAAGTAATCGTTGGCCTTTTGCCGGTCACCTGCAGCTTGCGCTGAGCGGGCCGCGCCGTAGAGTCCGCGAAAACGGTTGGGTTCGCGTACCTGCGATGCCTCAAATTCCTTCAATGCAAGCGCTGGCTGCTTGAGCTCCAGAAGCATTTCACCCAGCAGCTCCCGGGCAGGCACGATACGACCAGGGGTGACGATATGCTTTTCGCGGCGGTCTTCGTTATCGGCAGCACTGCGCATCAGCTTGAGCGCTTCGTCGTTTTTGCCCCGACCCAAAGCGATCCACCCGGCCAGTGCCAGCCGCTGGACTTCAACTTCACCTGCCCAGAATGTATTGTTTTCTGCCAGTAGCGCCTGATGGAGCGATGCCAGCTTCTCGCCATCGGCGTCGGCCAAGTTGAGGTTTCCGCTTCGCACCGCACCGAGCGCGCGAGCGAAATAGGTTGTCGCTTCAGGAAACAGGTACTTGGTGGACCGAGGCTGCAACTGCATGGCTTCGGCCCATGCGCCCCGCTCCATGGGATACCGCGCAGCCATCAGCGCGACGCCATAGGGCCCCGCAAACCTAGGGGTACTCACATTGCTCAACTTCAGCAAGTCTTCTATGACTTTCTGCGCCTGTGCGTCCTGAGCAAGCTGCAGGTGGGCATATGTCATGTAATCGCCGGCGTGAAATGCGTCGTCAAGCTCGCCGCCTTTTTTAGCCACTTCGGCCGAACGCGCATTGGTGGCGGCTGACTCTCCCCAGGCGCCTACGCGTGTGAAGATGTGCGACGGCATGTGCAAGGCGTGCGGAGCTGCCGGCGCAATGCCGGCGTAAAGTCGCGCCGCGACCAGCCCCTGCTGCGCAATCGGCGGAGCGTCGTAGCTGTGGATCAGATAGTGGGCGACGCCGGGGTGATCGCGGTGTTTGGCGAATTGCTTTTCGAGGATGGCAGCCGCCTTCAGGTACGAGGCGTAGGTCTGATCGGCCTGCGTTTGGGTACCTGCCACATACAGTGCATTGAAAATCTGCGCTTCGTCGTCTTCAGGATAACGGGCGGCAAGTGCCTCATAAGCCTTTGAACGTGCCTGCTGCCGCGCCCGCTCTGAGCGGTTAGACCAATCTTCGTAATAGGTCGCCACCGCCTCGATGTAGTCCCGTTCGCGCTGGGTTTTCGCTTCAATCTTTCGGCCCTGGTCGATGATGGTCACCGACTGTTCGGAGCCTTTGGGAGATGCACCCTGTCCGGCCAAGGGATTGGACATCAGGATAGAAGCCACACCCCAGGTCGCAACGGCACAAGATGGATCCCGCGCCAGCACGTCACGAAAGGTCTTTTCACCCTCGCTATACCAAAACGAATGCAACATCGCCACACCACGCTGCAGCGCATCTTGCACCTTGGCATCGCAGGAATTCTGGAACGTCACCTTGCCCAGTTTTTCCCTGCCCTGACCCTCCTCGTGAGACCAGGCGACGCCAGCCGAAAGCAGGCTAAGTGTGACGGCCACAGGTAGGGCGTGACGAAATATCGAACGGCTTTTTTGTTCCTTGAGCATGATGATTCCTTTGCTGGCAGCGTGGGCGCGTCGATGGGCAAAAGAGCATGACGCAAAAGAAA
>JANOLL010000500.1:0-1871 GCA_031419775.1 Polaromonas sp.
ATCAAGACACCCATCTTGCCGCCGTTCAGGCTGTTGCCTGACCAACAAGCCCCATCGCTCACGCAGTGGGGCTTTTTTACGGTAAGGTGCACCTGGTTCAAGAATCTTAATAGGAGACAGTAGTGAAATTTGCATCTTCCACTGCAGCAACGCTGCTGGTTTTGGGAATGGCCCTGAGCGCAGTGAGCATCACCTGCCGGGCCCAGACTTTCCCGACGAAACCCGTGCGCATTGTGGTGCCGCAAACGCCCGGTGGCGCATCCGACGCACTGGCCCGCATCGTCGGTCAAAAGCTGTCTGAAAAATGGGGTCAGCCCGTGGTGATTGAAAACCGCGCTGGCGCAGGCGGCAACATCGGCATGGACGTGGTGGCCAAAGCACCAGCTGACGGCTACACGCTGCTGATGTCTTATGTCGGCTCTCACGCAATCAATGTGAGCATCTACAAGAAGCTGCCGTTCGATCCCGAGGCTGATTTCAGTGCAGTGGCCACGCTGGCCAACGTGCCTTTTGTCGCCGCCGCCAACGCCGCGCTGCCCGTTGCCACCATGAAGGAACTGGCGGCTTATGCAGCGAAAAATCCGGTGTCTTTCGGTTCGGCAGGTAACGGCTCGGTCAACCATCTGCTGGGCGAGATGTTCAATACCACAAGCCAGACCAGGATGCAGCATGTCCCTTACAAGGGCGCGGCGCCGGCCCTGACCGACCTGATTGCCGGGCAAACCCAACTGGTCTTCACCAGCCTGCCGTCCGTCGCCCAGCATATTCGGGCCGGCACAGTCAAAGGACTGGCTGTGACGGGTTCACGGCGCGCGCAGGCCTTCAAAGACATTCCAACCATCGCAGAGTCGGGTTATCCGGGCTTTGTCATCAACCCGTGGTTTGGCCTGTTCGCGCCCAAAGGTACGCCTGCTGCCGTCATCCGCCAGATCAATGCCGACATCAACAAGGTTCTGGAAGACAAAGAGACTCTCGACAAGTTTGCAGTGCTGGGCGCCGAGCCATTCGCGAGCACGCCACAAGACCTCGCCACCATGCTGCATGCGGATATCCTGAAGTGGGCGGTGGTGGTCAAGAGCTCCGGCGCCACTGCAGACTGAGGCTGGGTACATCATGAAAATCAGAAAAATTGCCGGTGCACTCGGTGCCGAAATTTCCGGGGTTGACCTCGCGCAAGGCGTGTCGACTCAATTGGCAGCCGATATCCGCCAGGTGTTTCTGGATCACCAAGTCATTTTTCTACGCAATCAACCGCTTTCGCCGCAGCAGTTTCTGGACTTTGCGCGCGCCATGGGCGAGCCAGTCGAGTACCCGTTCGTCAAAGGGCTGGAGGGGTTTCCGCACATCATTGAGGTCAAAAAACTCGAGCACGAAAAGACCAATTTCGGTGGTATCTGGCATTCGGATACCACCTACCTTGACATGCCACCCATGGGTTCCATGCTGCTGTCGCGGGAGGTCCCACCCTACGGGGGCGACACCCTGTTTGCCAGCCAAACGCTGGCCTACGAGTCGCTGTCGGGCACCCTGCAGCGTTTGCTGGACGGGCTGATTGGTATCAGCAGCTCTGCCAAAGCGGATGTTTCAAAAACCCGGGAAGACCGCATCAAGTCCGATGGCAAAGAGAATGCGCCGCAGGAGTACCGCGCCGAGCATCCAGTGGTTCGCACGCATCCCGAAACCGGCCGCAAGGCGCTATATGTCAACGTCGCCCATACGGCGGGCATCAAGGGCATGACGGATGAAGAAAGCGAGCCGCTTCTCAACTTTCTTTTTGCCCACCAGGTCAAGCCCGAATTCACCTGCCGATTCGCGTGGGAGCCAAACGCCATTGCCTTTTGGGACAACCGCTGCGCGCAGCACAACCCGGT
>JANOLL010000501.1:0-5888 GCA_031419775.1 Polaromonas sp.
GGTTTACCAGGTCGGCCTCCGCATGGACGATGGTTCACGCCGCACCATGGAAATTTCACAAGCCCCTGCGGTGGGCAGCCAGGTGACGGTAGAAGGCGCAAACTTGCGTCTGCGCTGATCAACCGAGCGGAGATGTCAGACGCAACTTTCTGACATCCACCGGGCTAGCGACGGCGCCAGTGCTATCCAGTTGAACCAGTTCCCGATCAAGAATCATGGTCAGTTTTTGCAGCCCTGGGCTTTGCATCATGGAATTGTGTGAACCGGGAATGCGAAACACCCGAATGGCTCCCTCAACATAGGCATCCCAGCCCATGTGTGGGCCGCCCTGCAGAAACTGCGTCGTGGCATCTTCTGCCTGGAACAAGAGTATGCCGTCCGTATAGCGCTCGGGCGCATACCGGTTCTGGGCTTGCAGAATCCGGTTAAATAGGTGCACTTCGGTCAGTTCAGGCGAAAGCCACTCCCCTCGGTGCAGCTTGTCCTCGATCAGAGGGCAATCGTCTTGCAGGCGCTTGCCTGATTTGCGTTGTCGGTACCGCTCTACGACAAATTGAAAACGCCAACTTCGCGCCAGCCACAGCTTCCGGAAAAACCCCCTTTTTCTTAACGTAGCTTCTGGCGTCAGGGTGTCAATCATCGCCAACAGCGCAATCTTGGCGCCTGTCTTTTTCAATTGCTGCGCCATTTCAAAGGCAATGACGCCTCCGGCCGAATAGCCTATCAGGTGGTAAGGTCCGGTTCCGTCGACCTCGCGCATGGCGGCCACATACTGTGTTGCCATGGCCTCAATACTTTCCAGAACCGGCAGGTGCCCGTCGACGCCTTGTGGTTGCAGCGCGTAGACGGTCCGGTGCGGCCCCATCGCGAGGGACAGGGCCTTGAAGTTAAAGACGTTACCGCCCGCGCCGTGAACACAAAACAGGGGGCTGTGTCGCGCATCTCCCTGACAAATAGCGACCAGCGGAGACCACACCCGATGCCGAAGGTGGCTGCTGCCCGAGCTTGGCAACCGCATCGAGCGACCCTTCTCCCCGCTGGGGTGAAGGCTGCGGCTCAGGAGCGCGGCAAAATCTGCCATCCGGGGCGCCTCAAAAAGAGCGGCCAGCGGCAGGTCAAAAGCGATTTGACGTCGCAGCAAGGCAAACATGCGCACTGCGGTCAGAGAGCTTCCACCGAGCGCAAAAAAATCATCTGTTCCGCGGACCGTGGGGACAGCAAACAGTTCCCGCCAAATATCTGCCAACATCGACTCCACAGCATTCAGGTCTTGCAAGGCTGGAGCTGTCGCAATCGGAGAAGCGTCAGGGGTGTGCGCTTCGAGTAAGGTCGGCACCGCTTCGCGATCAACAGCTTCCATAGACAGGCCGGATGCATCGGCCGCCAGCTTGTGAGCCAGTCCCCGAATGCTTGAAAACCGGACCATATCTGGAAGCGCAACAATGTGTCCGGTTGCGGCCTGCAGCCGGGGCAAGGTTTGTCGCGCCTGCGAGAAGGTTCCGCCACGCGAAAAGAAGTCCTCAGCTGCGCCCAGGTGGTCAGTGCCAAGCGCCTCGGCCCAGATCGTGGCAATAGCGTCTTCCAACGAATTGTTGGTCGAACCATTCGAGCCCGCCTGCCGATGCCTGGTCGTCAGGGTCAGCAACGCAGGCCGGTCGATCTTGCCGTTGGCCGTGAGCGGAAATGCCCGCAGCACCTGAAAGGCGGTCGGAACCATCGTGGCAGGCAATACGGCGGCGACCGCTTTTTGCAACAGGCCGGGCTCAAGCCGTGCGTCCCCCTGTGGCACAACATAGGCCACCAGTTGCCGATCACCAGACCGGTCCTCTGGGGCCAGCACCACTGCTTCGCTGACGCCGGGCAACTGAGCCAATGTCTTTTCCACCTCGCCTAGTTCGATCCGGTGACCCCGGATCTTGACCTGATGGTCGATTCGCCCGACAAACTCTAGCTGGCCGTCTGGCCGACGTCGGGCCAGGTCACCCGTCCGGTAGAGCCGGCCTCCTGGCCGTGCCGGGTCGGCAATAAATTTTTCAGATGTCAGTTCTGGTTGGCGCCAATAACCGTCCGAGACGCCATCGCCGCCCACTAGCAACTCACCGGCCACCCAGGCCGGACACTCGGCGCCAAATGCGGTTTTGAGCCATACGGTCGTGTTGGTAATCGGTGAACCCAGCGGCACAAACTCGTCATAACTGGACAGCTCGCAGATATTGGACAAGACGCTGATCTCGGTCGGGCCGTATACATTGAAGACCTTGCCCGATACCAAGCCGCAGAGCTCCCTCGTCAACTGCAGGGGAAAGACTTCGCCTCCCGCCATCAAGACCGAAAGCTGGGACAGACCCTTGCGGCATAAGCTGTCTGCCATCAAAACCGCCACCATTGATGGCGTGCAGAACAGGTGGGTAATGCGGTGGTCAACCAGGGCTTGCGCGGCCGAAGCGGCAGCAACATTTGAGGGATGGACCATCACGGTAAAGCCGAGCGTCAGCGGCCACCACAACTCTGCTACCGAAATATCAAAGGAAAAACTGGTGACAGCAAGCCACCGACCTCCTGGCTCATGGGGTATGACTTCGCGAAGTCCGGCAAACAAGTTGACCAGCCCCTGATGTGTCACCAGCACGCCCTTTGGCCGTCCGGTAGAGCCGGAGGTGTACATCAGGTAGGCCGCATGCGGCACGAAAGTCGGCGGAAGGCTTTGAAATGCCGATGCGCTGGAGGCATCAGGAAGGTCGATGAGGCACAGACTGTCAGGTGCAATGCCGGTCACCGCGGCCAATGCACGTGTGGTTAAAACAAGTCGCGTCTGCGAGTCGTCAACCATATACCTCAAGCGGTCCTGCGGGTAGTCAGGATCCAGTGGCAGGTAGGCAGCGCCGGTCTTGAGAACAGCCAGCATCGCCACGACGATGTCCAGACCCCTGCCCAGGCAGACGCCGATGATGTCGCCGGTCTGCACCCCCCGCCATTGAAGTCGACCCGCGAGGGCGTTCGCGCGATGCTCCAGTTCGCCGTAAGACAGGGTGATTCCCTGATGACAGACTGCCGGATGATCCGGCGTTCGCAAGGCCTGTTCCGCGATCAATGCGTAAACGCTGGCACGTGCGTCGTAATCAGTAGCCGTGCTGTTGAACGCTTGCACCACAGCCGCCTCGCCTGCGGGGATAAGCGGAGTTTGAACAAGATTTGCTCCCTGCGTCCAAGCGACTGTGAAAGCCGAAAAATGCCCGGCCATGGTTTGCAGCATCGCAGGGGAAAACGCTGCTGCGTCTGCCACCAGCGTTGCCTGCTGTCCGTCCACTGACAGCATGAGGATCATGTTGGCGGGCAACGCTTTATTACACCTGTTCAAGCCGACTTTCGACAGACGAATCAAGCTGTTGACATCAAGCGCCAAGCGCACCGGCAGATCGTTGAGATAAGGCCCTTCTCGCTCAAGCTCGGCGATCACCTGGCGGCTCAGATCGGCCACTTGCAAGTAATTGAGATCTTGCGTCAGTGTCAAGGTCAGGGGAACCCAGCGTGAAAGCCAGGCCTCAAGGCCGTCTGTCTGCAAGGCCAATGCCTGATCGGTGTACAGCACAGTGAGCTTCTCACGCGAAGTCAGTGCAGACAGCCAAGCACAAAAGGCAGCACCGACATCGAAACCCGGGTCGGGTTGGTGAGGCAAGGGCAGGCTGGTTGCAAGCGTTTGCCGCTTACCCAACGCCGGTCCATCCTGCTCGCCCGGGTAGGGTAACTCGATGGGGTCGATATCGGCAAAAGTCTTTCGCCAGAATGCCTCGTGTTTTTTTAACAGGGACGCCCTGCCCATGAGCGACTGAAGCTGTCCTTCAGTCGCTTGGGGCAGACAGGTGCCAGCCGTCAATAGATGACCTGCCGGCTGGCCCAATACATCCAGGCACCCCTTCATCGCCACGTCGTGGTCGACCGCAGCGATCTGCAGGATTTCGCTGTCTGCGTGCACGATATAGCCGGGCGGTCCAGAAGCTGCTCCTGGCAAGGCCACGGCTGCACCTGCCAGCACAACCGTATCGCCAAGAAAAACCTTGGCCCGGACAAAATCGTTGGGCAACGGTCTCAAATCGAGTGCCGACACCAGCGCTATGGCATCACTCGCCGGTCTGGAAAAATCGATCGTGCCGTCAGCCATTGGCAAGGAAGGTTTGAGGGCTTGCAGAAGCACACCCGATGCGTGCCGACGCAACGCATTCCCGCCGAGGTCCTCGATCATGGATATGAAAGCGGTCAGTCCGGCTTCATGGCATTTGGCGTAGACGCTTCCCGCGGTATCCAGGCGAGACAGGCTGAAGGGCAGCTGGCAAATGATGTCCGCTTGCCCCGCCGTAGCCCGCATGTCGCGCCAGGTTATGCCATGAAAGAGTTTCTGATCCAGGATGGCCCAGCTTGGCGCATGTGCTCGCCCATAAGGTGGCTCAAGTGACAGGTGAAGCTGAGCGGCCAAGGTTCGGGCGGCTTCCACCCACTGAGCGGGGAAGTCCGCGCCGTCATCCAAACAGAACAAAAAGTCGAAGGGCTCAACCCGTGGCGCTATGGTGTCGCTCGCATTCATGCTAAAAGAGAGACCAAACTTATCAGCCCAATTCTGCACAGCAGGACAGTCGGTAATCAGATGGACCTGCCCATGCCCCGCACTGCGAAACGCCTCGGCACAGTCGATCACGAGGCTGGTTGACCCAGCAAATACCGCACGCATTGATTTCATCAGTTAAACCGCCTTTAGCTCAAGCGGTTTGACGTGGATAAGGATGCGAAGTTCTCAGCGGGTCGTCATCGTCCCAGTCGAAGTCATCGATTAGCCGGTATCGAATCGTAAGTTCAGTCGTCGAAGCAAGACGATCACCCAGCATGGTCACCACGGACGCCATCCAGCCTGGGGGTGTCTGCAGTGGGATGGCCAGCGCTCGCTGAGCCTTGCCCCGCATAGCGCTCCACACCTCAAATCCCTGCCTGGCGCGGGCACGGCATTCAAGCAAGGCTTGCCCCTGAACCAGACCCGTTCCGGCCGCTTTCCAGTAAGCCTCGAGCACCGTCCAGAAAAAAAAGAATTGCTTGGCAGGATCAGGGTCCAACTCTGCATCGCGCTGCCCGATAGGCGGTAAGTTCATCCAGCCGTGCAGAAGGTCCAGGTCGGCTGCCGCGGGATGGAGCGGCTCAACATCAACACCCAATGGGGCCAGCTCGGTCATCGCAAACACTGCCAAACCCCGCCCGTGCGCATGGCTGAAATAGAGGGGGCACGGATGTTCGCCTTGCCATATCGGAATACCGGTCCTGGACGGTGCAATCAACACCTTGCTGACCGGAATCTTCAAGGCCTGTGACAGTCCCATCCGTCGCAGCGAATGGGCCAGAACATAGGTGCGCCGGTCATCACGTTCCAAAAAATGCGCCGACTGTGCGCGTTCATCCTGATTCAGCCAAGCATCCATGACCCACCACTGCGCATTCGTCACCAGACCAAGCGAGGCCATCCACACTTCCACCCCGGTCACGCGCTGTCGCCGTTAAAACTCATGCTCCCAGTTTGCCGTGCAAAACAAACTGCAACAGCATCCCCGAGCCGGATGAGTTGTAGGACGAGACCAATGTTGGCAACCCCCTTCCTACCGCGTCAGCGCTCATCAATTCGAGCTGAAGCCAAGGTAAAGCATGAGGCATAAGCTATGTTTATGATAGCAATCAAAGTATTTCACTCAGGATTGCTGGGTTGACTTGACCTCCATCAACTCACGGGCAGTGAATGCGAGCCAAGCGGCGGCGATGCCCGCAGCAGTCCAGCTAAGGGCCAGCCCCACTGCTTGTTGATCGTCAAAGCGATAAGCATTGCATAGACGCACCGGCGAGTCGCCGTATAACCA
>JANOLL010000502.1:0-3289 GCA_031419775.1 Polaromonas sp.
CGAAGCCGGCTACACGCAGGTGACGTCAACCATGCGGCCCGAAGAGGTGTGTGCCCTGCACCGCAAAAACCGCTACGACCTGATCCTGCTTGATCTTCAAATGCCGGTGATGGATGGCTTTGCGGTGATGGCAGGACTCAAAACCAATGAGCTGGACCCTTATCTGCCGGTCATCGTGCTGACGGCACAGCCGGGTCACAAGCTGCGCGCGCTGCAGTCGGGCGCCAAGGATTTCATCAGCAAGCCCTTTGATCTGACCGAGGTTAAAACCCGCATCCACAACATGCTGGAGGTTCGCATCCTTTATAAAAGGCTAGAGAACCACAACGCCTTGCTGGAGCAAACCGTCAAGGAGCGGACCGCCGAACTGCGCGAGAGCGAGGCCCGATACCGCAGCCTGACCGAGCTGGCTTCTGACTGGTACTGGGAGCAGGACGAGGACGGTAATTTTGGGCGGGTGTCCGGCCCGGTGCTGGAAATGCTGGGCGTGCAGGTCGATGCGCTGGGCGACGCCAGCCAGGGCGCTGCGCACACGGGCTGGGACGAAGCCGAGCGGCAACAACTCAACGCCAAGATCGCCGCCCGTCAACCATTCATTGACTTTGCCTTCAGCCGAACCAACCCCGATGGCTCACAGCAGCAGTACCGGGTCAGTGGCGAGCCGATGTTCAATGAGCAAAGCCGTTTCATTGGTTACCGCGGGGTGGGCGTTGAAGTGATGGTCAAAAAGAAAGCCAAGTAACATGCTGCCGCTTCCGGATTTCGACCGAAATCAACTGCTGGGCGCCCTGCCCGCGGAAGCGTTTCAGCTGTTGCAGCCGCAGCTGCAAAGGGTGCTGCTGCCGCTCGGTTCCATGCTTTACGAGCCGGGCGTGCCCTTGCAGCATGCCTATTTCCCCACCACAGCCATTGTTTCCCTGCATTACGTCACCGAGTCCGGTGCCTCGATTGAAGTGGCAGGTGTGGGTCTGGAAGGCATGGTGGGCGTCGCCCTTTTTCTGGGTGGCGGCACCACCCCGGGCGCGGCGGTGGTACAAACCGCAGGCTATGCCTTCCGGCTGGAGGCCAACTTGCTCAAGCGGGAGTTTGACCAGGCAGGTGCGATGCAGCATTTGCTGCTGCGCTACACCAAATCGCTGATGGTTCAGATCGCGCAGACCGCTGCCTGCAACCGGCACCACATGGTGGAGCAGCAACTGTGCCGCTGGCTGCTGCTGACGCTGGACAGAACGCCCTGGCAAGAACTGATCATGACCCAGCAGCTGGTCGCCAACATGCTGGGGGTGCGCCGCGAGGGCGTGACGACTGCCGCAGGAAAATTACAAGAGGCGGGTTTGATCCGCTACCGCCGTGGCCACATCACGGTACTCGACCGGGTTGGACTCGAGCGTCACGCCTGCGAATGTTATAGCGTGATTCGGGCCGAACTCGGCTACCTTGAGCCAGCCGGGAAGCAACGCGCAGAACTCGCGCTGGCCAGTCGCAAACCCTGGTCATCAGCCTGACGCTGGCACGTTACAGCGACTGAGACGACTGGTAGCTGCTGCTTTTCAGGCTGCCTTGCATTGCCGCATCGGCGCCACGCGTGACATGCCCACCGCGCAGGGACAAGGCACTTTCCGCCGAGTAGCCCACGTCGCGGCTGACCAGCAGCGCCATGGCCTGAGCGGTTCTGGACTGGGCGTTCAAAATGTCAAGTTCGAGCTGATGGCGCTGGCTGCGCTCACGCATCAGGGCGTTGTGCAGCATGTCGAGGGCTTCCAGACAGTCCAGCACAATCGCGTGAAGGGCCGTTTCTTTTGGGTTGTCCAGTCCTTGCGCGGCGGCTGCCTGCGCGGTAACCGACTGGCGCAAGCGTTCCTCTACAGCCTTGAACAAGTCATCCCAGTCACGGCTGGAAATAGCGCAGGGTGGATCCAACTGTGGCGCCTTGACGGTTGCAGCCGGGTCGGGCGTCCCGCCCTTTTCCTGTGAAGCTTGTGAGGCTTGTGAGTCCGATGAAAGCACCCTTGCAGGTGGCACGTGCGGCTCGGGAGTGGAAGCTAGGCGAATCATGATGAATAACGCTTTACCTATGAAGTGATGGGTGGCATGGCCGATAGTGGCGACTGACTGAATCAGGTTTTGGCTACCGCGATAAGCGTTTGTAAAACATCGCCAAGGCAGAGTCTGTACGCTTGCCCACATATCGCTGTCAGAATCTGGCAGTTTTTTTCGTCAGCCAGAGGGGACCGTGGCGCTGTGAGTTGGCAGGAGCCGGTCATACTCATTTTTTACTACTGCATAACACTCGCAGGTGCGTTGTTGCAGGCCTTCTCGGTCCAGCACCCTGATGCGTCCCCGGGTGTAGCGAATCAGGCCGGCATTTTGTAACTTGAGCGCTGCGTCCGTCACGCCCTCACGCCGCACGCCGAGCACGGTGGCCATCTGCTCCTGGGTCATGGCCAGTTCAATGCCGGTCATCCGGTCCAGGCTGGACAGCAGCCGGCGGCACAGTTGCTGGTCCAGCGAATGGTGACGGTTACAAACGGCAGTCTGTGACAGCTGTGTGATCAAGGCCTGTGAGTAGCGCAGCAGCAGTTGCATCGCCAGGCCGGCACGCCCTACTTCGTCCTTGATGACGCTCGCATCGAGCCGAAAGCCCTCGCCGCCACTTTGAACGACTGCCGGGCAGGCAGCCACACCCCCGCTGGTGAGCAGGAAAACCCCGACAAAGCCCTCGTTACCGATCACAGCCACTTCTGCCGAGGCGCCGTTTTCCATCGCATACAGCAGCGACACCATGGCGGTCGTTGGAAAGTAAACATGCTTGGGTACGCTGCCAGACTCATAGAGCACTTGACCCAGGGGCATCTCAACCCGCTCCAGCAGAGGCGACCAGCGTTCGAACTCTGCCGGGGAGAGCATGCCGATCAAACGGTTTGCTTTGGGATCCGAAGCGGACATAACGGGCGCCTGCAGCTCGGCAACGAGAACCATCCGAAATCCTTTCGGGTTTTTTTTGGGTCTTTTTAGGTCAACAAACGAGTATAGGAATCCCGCCCGCTAAGGTATGTTCGATACCGCACACATCGGGCATGGCCCATCGGGTCGGCGAGTGGCCGCCTGGAGTCAATGAAAATCCCGGCTGGCGGTTCCCAGCCGCCCGAGCAGGGGCGTGAAATCTTCCAGCCGATGGGCCACCAGATTGCGGACCGCACCATAACCTTTTTCGCAGCCCTGTTCTTCGCTGCGCTGCCAGGTGCCGTACACCGCCAGCAATCGCGCATGCATGACTTCTGCACGCTGG
>JANOLL010000503.1:0-6899 GCA_031419775.1 Polaromonas sp.
ACTTTGCCCGATGGAAGCGCCGACCCCGGCTTGATTTACACATCGGCTGGCGACATCGCTAAAGGCCTTAAAGCCTTTGTCGCTGCGCTTGGCACACACCGGCACTTTGAGCGAGAGACAGACCCACCGCGGGTCTAGGGCCTGGTCAATTCCGAACCTCGCCTACGGTTTTTTTTTCTGCGCCGTGGTTCGGGCTTGTGCGCCGTTCATTGCTTACAAAAAATTACAAGTATGACTGCATCTACAAAGACGCTGCAAGTGTAGTACTTCAGTCTGGAAGGCAATGTCATTGCGCTTTAAGTTTTTTTCAGTGCTTCCTGGACATCCTGTATCGAATGCGACATCGGACTTGGAGCACTCGTATTCGACCGTTTTGAATTCAATTGTTTTTCAAGGAAGCATCATGAACAAGTTTTTACGTCCCGTGTTGTTAGCGTCAGTGGCCGTTGCTGCAGCTTTTTCAGTCCAAGCTCAGACTTCGTATGGCTCATACAGTTCTTACGACGGCGGAAATTGCGAGAGTGGCGATGGCAGCCGTCAGTCCTCATCGCTCCAGGTCGTTGGTTTGACGGAAGACCAGCGCCTGATCTGTTTCAACGAAAGAAACCCCGGTGACGCGCGCGTGTTGGGCTCCATCAGCGGTTTGGATGCCGGCGACACGCTGATTGGTATCGACTTCCGCGTGCAGAACAAAAAAATGTACGGCGTGGGCCGGTCAGGTGCCATTTACACCATCGAGACCGCCAGGGCAGTCGCGACAAAGGTTAGCCAACTCACAGTCGCTCTGCAGGGAACTTCTTTCGGCGTGGACTTTAATCCCGCGGCTGATCGCCTGCGCATCGTCAGTGATGCCGGTCAAAACTTACGCCATAACGTCAATGCTGGGGGCATGACTATTACGGATGCCGGCCTGAACTACACCCCCGGTACCGCAGCAACGGGGGTGACTGGCTCCGCCTACACCAACAACGACCTAGACGCCACCACAGCCACCACGCTCTATGCACTGGACACCAACCTCGACCAGATTGCCATCCAATCACCCCCCAACAACGGTTCCTTGGCAGCAACGGGTAAGTTGACGCTTAATGTGCTCGACTCTGCCGGATTTGATATTTACAGCAAGATTCGCAACGGTGTGACGGTTGAAGTCCAGAGCCTCGCATCTCTCAAAATCAGCGCAACCGAGACGGGTTTGTACAGCATCAGTTTGCCCACCGGCAAAGCGACCTCTCGCGGAAACTTCGCCAGCCAGTTCAAGGTGATCGACATTGCGATTCCACTGAACCAGCTTTGATCAGCAGGGATGCAGGTTCACCCGTGCGCTGATTGAGGATTCGAAAATAAAAAAGCGGCTCAAAAGCCGCTTTTTTTTCGTCAGATCTCAGTTATTCGACCTTGGCTTTTTTTCGCAGGTCTTCCTGGAAGGCGCCCAAACGCTGCTGCTCCATTTGCTGGGCAATTTGTGGCTTGACCTGCTCGAAGTCTGGCAACTGCGCTGTGCGGATATCGTCCACCCGAATGACGTGGTATCCGAACTGGGATTTCACTGGCGCATCGGTCAACTGCCCTTTGCCCAGCTTGCTGAGTGCCTCGCTGAATTCGGGAACATAACTACCCGGGTTGGCCCAGTCGAGGTCGCCGCCCTTGGCGCCTGATCCGGGATCCTTGGACTGCTTTTTGGCGATGTCTTCAAACTTGCCACCTTTTTTCAGGCTGGCAATGATGGTTTTGGCATCGGCTTCCTTTTCCACCAGGATATGCCGTGCCTTGTATTCTTTGCCGCCGTTGGCCGCCGCGAACTTGTCGTACTCGCCCTTGAGTTCGGCATCCGTGACCGGATTTTTCTTTTGGTAGTCGGCAAACAGGGCCCGTATCAGAATGGTCTGCCGGGCCAGTTCCATCTGGACCTTGAAGTCATCGCTGGCAGACAAGCCCTGTTTCTCAGCTTCCTGAATGAATACCTCGCGGGCGATCACTTCTTCGCGCAGCTGGGCCTGCATTTCAGGCGTAACAGGCCGACCAGACTTGGCCACCTGCTGGGCCAGCGAATCGAGACGGGACTTGGGCACGGCCTTGCCATTGACGATGGCGAGGTTTTGCGCCAGGACGTTTTGTGCGCCCAGTGCCAACACAGCGGTCATGGCCGCGGTCCATAAAAGTTGCTTTTT
This sequence comes from Polaromonas sp., assembly GCA_031419775.1. GTDB lineage: Bacteria > Pseudomonadota > Gammaproteobacteria > Burkholderiales > Burkholderiaceae_C > Polaromonas. Next base: position 2,172 of record JANOLL010000503.1, read on the forward strand.
CATTGTCATACCTGCTTTTCAATGCTGATGGGGGGGGATGTTGGCGTGGCCGACGTTTCGACGATCTCGATGGCCAGAGCGTGCAAACCCTGGTCGATAAAATTTTGCAGTGCATCATACACAAGGCGATGGCGGGCCACACGGGTCCTGCCGGCAAAGGCAGGGCTGGCAATGCGAATCCGAAAATGCGTGCCCCAACCCTCGGCGCCCGCTCCGGCATGCCCGGCATGAGCCGCGCTCTCGTCCAGCACTTCCAGGTGACTGGGACTGAGTCTGGCGATCAACTGCTGCGCTAGCGCCTCGCGCCTGACCGGGGCCGCCTGGCTCATGGAGTGGTTCCTGGTTTGATGTGCTTGTTAAGGTAAACCGCCTGCAGCAACACGAACACCACCATCAGGCCAAGCCCGCCAAACAGCTTGAAGTTGACCCAGGTGCTGGTTGAAAAATTAAACGCCACCCAGAGATTAAGCACGCCCATCACGGCAAAAAAGCCAATCCAGCTGAAGTTGACCATGCGCCAGGCTGTCTCAGGCAGATCCATTTGCGAGCCCATGAGCGCCTTGATGCCATTTTTTTTGAATACCAGCTGGCCGAAGAGTAGGGCAGCACCCATGACCCAGTAAAGAACGGTAGGCTTCCACTTGATGAAGTTTTCGCTGTGAAAGTAAATGGTGGCGCCGCCCAGCACTGTGACCAGCCCCAGACTGACCCAGAGCATGGTGTCGACTTTTTGGCCGCGTGACTTGAGCCACAGGATCTGGGCAAACGTGGCCACGATGACCACGACGGTGGCCAGCAATACCGGGGCTTCCGTGGCGCCAACGATTCCGCCTGCCACCATGAAGCCTAGCCATTCGGTTGCGGTAGAAGCCGCCCAGTCCTTATGATTTTCGGCATACTTGAACATGCCGAAAAACAAGGCGATCGGCAGGAAATCAAAAAGAATTTTCATGACTTGATTATCGTCGGAGCCTTGACCGCAGGCGCACCAGCCCCGTCGGGGGGGAGGGCGCAACCCGCAAGGAGCGACCGTGGGGGCCGTAGCGGCATTACTTGGGCTGAAAGTCCAGCGATGCGGAATTCATGCAGTAACGCAGCCCGCTAGGCGCCGGCCCATCGTTGAACACATGGCCCAGGTGGGCGCCGCAAGAGGCGCATACCGTTTCGGTGCGAACCATGCCATGCGCGCGGTCGGTATGCTCTTCAATCGCCCCCGGCTGGATGGCGCTCGAAAAACTGGGCCAGCCGCAGCCCGCGTCAAACTTTGTGGACGAGTCAAACAGTTCGGCATCACAGCAGATGCACCGATAGGTCCCGTCAGCGAAGTTCTTGTCGTGTTTGCCGCTGAAGGCGCGTTCTGTGGCGGCGTGGCGCGTGACCTGCAGAGCCATGGGCTCAGCCCCTTTTTGAGCCAGCAGGGCTTTCCATTCGGCATCGGTTTTTTCAATTTTGACGCTCATCCTCACCATCCTTACAACATGTTATGAACTGCAGCTGATTTCTATCGAGGCCGCCCAGTCTGGGGGAAAGTCGGCAAAGCTCTCGTGTCCCGGATGTTCTTCGAACGGAGCCTCAAGCAGAGCCAGCAAAGTATGGATCATCGAAAAGTCATTTTGTTTCGCAGCCTGTATCGCCTGTTCGCCCAAATGGTTACGCAGCACAAATTTCGGGTTGTTTTTAACCATCAAATCGGCTCTCAGCCCAGGTTCTATATGGGCTATTCGCTCTGAATAGAGTAGCGCCCAGTGATCGAAGGATTCGCGGTCTAGAAACAGGTCGCGTACCGGTTCATGCCCACTTTGCGCCGTGAAACCACCCAGGCGTCGCCAGAAGATCGTGTAGTCGGCCCGGTTGCTGGCCAGTAGCTGAAACGTGCTGTCGATCAGAGCTTTGTCATCAGCCTGAACGTCGGGCAAGCCAAGCTTGCTGCGCATTGTGGCTTCCAGAGCTGACGGAAATACTGTCTTATAGGATTCGAGCGCGGCCAGGGCTTGCTCCTGGTCGGCCATCAGTGGCAGCAGGGCTTGCCCAAGACAAAATAAATTCCAGTAAGCCATATTGGGCTGCCGGTTGTAGGCATAGCGGCCCTGGTTGTCAGAATGGTTACAGATGTGGTCCGGGTCAAAGGCGTCCAGAAATTGGAACGGACCGTAGTCAATGGTTAGCCCCAGAATACTCATGTTGTCAGTATTCATGACGCCGTGGCAAAAGCCAACCGCCTGCCAGGCTGCCATCAGGTGGGCGGTGCGCTCGCTCACCGCCTGTAGCAGCGCTGCATAGGGCTGAACGGCGTCGCGGCAAGCCGGGTAATAGTTGTCGATGACGAAATCGGCCAGCGATTTGAGTTGCAGGTGCTGGTCGGCATAGCTGAAGTGCTCGAAGTGCCCGAAACGTATGAAGCTGGGAGCGGTGCGGGTTACCACCGCTGCGGTTTCAATTTCTTCGCGGCGTACTTTGGCGTCCGAACCTGTGATGCACAGCGCCCGGGTGGTGGGAATACCCAGGCCATGCATGGCTTCTGAGCACAGGTATTCGCGAATCGATGAGCGCAGCACGGCGCGGCCGTCGCCCATCCGAGAGTAGGGCGTACGACCTGCCCCCTTGAGCTGAATTTCCATACCGCCCTGGGCGGTTGCAAGCTCTCCTAGCAAGATGGCGCGTCCGTCGCCCAGCTGACCGGCCCACTGGCCAAACTGGTGGCCGCTGTACACACTGGCTAGCGGCTCCGAGCCGGGTAACACACAATTTCCGGCGAAAGCTTCCAGGGAATCTCTGGCTTCCCACCAGTTTTGCTCCAGGCCCAGCTCACGTGCAACAGCTTCATTGCGGCTGATCCAGTAAGGCTCGGGCAGGGCCTGCGGCGCAATGCGTGAATAAAAGCTGTCGCCCAGGGTAGCGAAACGGTTGAGCCAGGTAGCGCCCAAACCCGGTCCATCAATGGGGGGTGCCGCGTCAAGGGGTGCGTCAGGTTGTGGCTGGACTGTCGTCAACATTGTCAAATTGTGGCTTAGATGGGTCTGGCCTACAGATTTGCGGGGAATCCCGTTTGCCGGTCCTGCTGCAGTCCGGCATGATCGTGAACTGATCTGGAAAATCCGGATGAAGGGAGACCTAGAGATGCTTGGGTTAATGCAAAGCCAGCCAATGTTGATTTCTGGCCTGATCGAATTTGCGGAACGGCATCACGGTGACGCAGAAATTGTCTCGCGCCGGGTCGAAGGCGACCTGCACCGCTACACCTACAAACAGGCCGCCCTGAGGGCGCGCCAAGTTGCCCATGCCTTGGATGGACTGAAGCTCGGGTTCAGCGACCGGGTGGCGACCCTGGCATGGAACGGTTACCGTCACTTCGAGCTGTATTACGGTGTCAGCGGATCGGGCCGGGTTCTGCACACCATTAACCCACGCCTCCACCCCGATCAGATCGCCTGGATTGCCAACCATGCAGGTGATCGGGTGCTGTGTTTTGACCTGAGCTTTCTGCCGCTGGTGCAGGCGGTTCATGCCAGATGTCCAACCATCGAGCACTACATTGCGCTCTGCGACGCTGACAAACTGCCCCAAGACTCGGGCTTGCCCACACTGATCAGCTACGAGCAATGGATCGCCGCGCAGCCTGGTGATTACAGCTGGCCCACATTCGATGAAAACACGGCTTCCAGCATGTGTTACACCAGCGGCACCACCGGCAATCCCAAAGCGGCGCTTTATAGCCACCGCTCCAGCACGCTGCACGCCTACGCAGCGGCTTTGCCCGATGTGATGTGCATCTCGGCCCGCGACGCCATCTTGCCGGTTGTGCCCATGTTTCATGTCAACGCCTGGGGCCTTCCCTATTCAGCGGCCTTGACCGGTGCCAAGCTGGTGTTTCCAGGCCCCGCCATGGACGGCAAATCAGTCTATGAGTTGATCGAGTCCGAAAAAGTGACCTATGCGGCTGGTGTGCCGACAGTTTGGCAAATGCTGCTGGGCCATATGAAGCCCGCAGGACTGAAGTTTTCTACCTTGAGGCGTACCGTGATTGGCGGCTCGGCCTGTCCGCCAGCCATGATCAATGCTTTCAGGGACGACTACGGCGTCGAGGTGCTGCACGCTTGGGGCATGACCGAGATGAGTCCGCTGGGCACGATGTGCACCCTCAAAAACAAGCATGATGCGCTGCCAGACGAAGACAAGATGAGCATCCGGCTCAAGCAGGGGCGGGCCATTTACGGCGTTGATATGAAGATTGTGGATGACAGCGGCCAAGAGTTGCCTTGGAACGGCAAGTCCTACGGCGACCTGTATGTCAGGGGGCCCTGGATCATTCGCGAGTATTACAAGGGTGAGGGTGGTGACCCGCTGGTCGATGGCTGGTTTCCCACCGGCGACGTGGGCACCATTGATGCGGACGGCTACCTGCAAATCACCGACCGCAGCAAAGATGTCATCAAGTCAGGTGGCGAGTGGATCAGCTCGATTGATGTTGAAAACATAGCGGTCGCCCACCCGGCTGTCGCAATGGCGGCTTGCATCGGCATTGCCCACCCCAAATGGGACGAACGCCCCATCATTGCGGTGGTCAAAAAGCCGGGCATGGAGGTTTCGCGCGAGGAGTTGATCCGGTTTTATGACGGCAAGACTGCGAAGTGGCAGATTCCGGATGACGTGGTGTTTGTCGACAGCATTCCGCTGGGCGCCACCGGGAAGATGCTCAAGACCAAACTTCGCGACATGCTCAAAGACTAC
>JANOLL010000504.1:0-4851 GCA_031419775.1 Polaromonas sp.
TGCACTGGTCAAGGCTTCCAGCCAGCGTCTGCGCCCGATTTTGATGACCACCGGCGCCATGGTGCTTGGGGCCGTGCCGCTGGCGATCGCCACCGGCGCCGGCGCTGAAAGCCGCCAGCAGATCGGCTGGGTCATCGTGGGAGGCATGTCGCTGGGGACATTGCTCACGGTATTTGTGGTGCCGACCATGTACACCCTGTTTGCCCGCAAGAAAATCCCTGGCGCCAACCAGGCCGAGGCAAGAGACTGGGCCATCCAGCACAAAGGCGAAGTCATCGCAAAATAGGCCTGCTATGCCTCACGTCGCATTTGCCCCGGCCCTGACCCGCCACGTTGCTTGTCCCGAGCAACAGGTCGAGGCGGGCACCCTGGATGCGGCCCTTGACGCCGCATTTCGTGCTGCGCCGGGTTTGCGCAGTTATGTGCTTGACGAACAGGGCGCGATCCGCAAACATGTAGCGGTATTCATCAATGGTCAAATGGTCGCCAGTCGAACCCGGTTGGCCATTGCACTGCAAGCGCAGGACAAGGTGATGGTGATTCAGGCCCTGACAGGAGGCTAGACATGGCAAACCCCAGCTTGCTGCACACCCTCTGCGTGGGCACACGCAAAGGCTTGTTCGTAGTGCATCGCACTGACACGGGCTGGCACCTGGGCAAACCGCAGTTTCCAGGCGAGCCGGTTACCCAGATGTTGATTGACCCGCACGATGGAGCCTGGTACGTGGCGCTGCGCCTCGGGCATTTTGGAGTCAAGCTCTGGAAGAGCGCAGACTGCGGCGGCCAGTGGCAAGAGATCACAGCCCCGGCCTTTCCGCCCAAACCCGCCGACGAACCCTGGAAAGACGATCCCACGCCGTGGAGCGTGGATTTGCTGTGGAGCCTCGAGGCCGGGCCCGGCATCTTGTGGGCTGGCTGTATGCCCGCAGGCCTGTTCAGTTCTACTGATGGCGGCGCCAGCTGGCAGTTGCAGGAGGGTCTCTGGAACCGGCCCGAACGCAAGGACTGGTTGGGCGGCGGCTATGACCACCCCGGTATCCATACGATCCTGCTTGATCCGCGCAACACCAAGCACCTGACGGTGGCGATTTCAAGTGGCGGGGTGTGGCAAAGCCATGATGGCGGGGCCAGCTGGCGCAATACCTCCGAAGGCCTGGAGGCCGGCTACATGCCGCCCGAGCGCCGCAGCGATCCCAACATCCAGGACGTGCATCGCCTGGACCACTGCAAGGCTCAGCCTGATGTGCTGTGGTGCCAGCACCACTGTGGCATGTACCGCTCCATCAACGGCGGGCAGAAGTGGGATGCCATCGCTGCACCGCAGCCCAGCGGCTTCGGCTTTTCTGTGGCCGCAGATCCCTTTGATGCCAGTCGAGCTTGGTTCGTGCCTGCGCATTCCGACGCCCAACGCATACCGGTAGCCGGACGCATGGTGATCAATGAAACCGCCGATGGTGGCAGCACCTTTGCCAGCCACGGCGAGGGCTTGCCACAGTCCGACGCCTACCACCTCGTGTATCGGCACGGGCTGGTCGTGAGCCGCGACGGCAAGACGCTGGCGATGGGCTCGACCACTGGTGGCCTGTGGGTCAGCGAGGATGCCGGACAGTCCTGGCAGTGCCTGTCGCGCGACCTGCCGCCGATTGCCGTGCTGCGACTGGATTAATGGCGACGAGACGGCAGGGATCCGGGATCAGATCGCACCTTCAAACATCATCACATCCACCTCATCTCCTGCAGCCACGTTGCCCAGTGCGTGGTGTAGCACGATCAAACCGTTGGCCTCGGCCATGGACCGCAGCACGCCAGAACCCTGGCTACCGGTTGTTTTGACTTGCAAAGAGCCGTCGGACGCAGTGGCTACCCAGCCGCGCTGGTACTCGGTTCGACCCGGTTTCTTGCGAATGGCCTCCATGCTGCGCGCCCGCAGCAAAGGCATGGCCGGCTGCTTGACGCCCATCATCTGGAGCAGAGCCGGGCGTACAAAAGCCAGAAAAGTCACCATCACTGCAACCGGATTGCCAGGCAGGCCAAACAGAATAGCGCCGTTTGGATTGCTATTATTTTGATAGCTTCTTAGCTCTGTAGTTTCTGGGCTGGAGTCTGATTGAGGCAATAAAATTCGACCAACCGCCATGGGACGGCCAGGCCGCATGGCGATGCGCCAGAACGCCACATCACCCAGCTTTTTCATCATTGCCTTGGTGAAATCAGCCTCACCAACGCTGACGCCGCCAGAGGTGATGATGGCGTCTGCGCGTGATGCCGCGCTGACGAAAGCTGCTTCGAGCAGCGACGGGTCATCCCGTACCACACCCATGTCGATGACCTGGCAACCCATGCGGCGCAACATGCCAAAGACGGTGTAGCGGTTGCTGTCGTAAACCGCACCCTCGCGCGGAGCCTGGCCCAGCGACAGGATTTCATCGCCAGTTGAAAAGTAGGCGACCCGCAGCGGTCGCCAGCATGACACGGTTTCGAGTCCCAAAGAGGCTACCAGCCCAAGTCTGGCGGGGGTGAGCAGCTCCCCTTTTAAGAGCGCTGGCTGGTTCAGCTTGAGGTCTTCCCCGCGCAGACGGCGATTGTCTCCAACCTGGAGTAACCCTGGCGCAATCGAAACCTGACCGTCACTGCCCGTGACGAACTCCTGCGGAATGACGGTGTCTGTCCCGGGCGGCATGATGGCGCCCGTCATGATCTTGACGCACTCGCCGCGCTGGACAGCGCCTTGCCAGGCCTTGCCAGCCAAAGCGGTGCCGACCACATGCAGCGTCAGCGGGCCATCCGGTGCCAGCTGTTCGCCTGCAAAGGCGAAACCATCCATCGCCGAATTGTCGTGAGGCGGCACATCGACTGGAGAGATCACATCATCGGCCAGGGCATGGCCGAGTGCGTCAAAAAGCGGCAATTCAAGCTTATCTTCGACCGGCGTCACCAGCCGCGACAGGAAGGCCAGCACGTCACTGGCCGACAGCGCCTGAGGGTCATAGCCCTGTAGCTCGGCGGCAATTTGTCGGAGTGTTTTCAAGGCGAACGAGATTCCAGCTGGTGCAGTTCAGCCAGCGTGTTGGCATTAAAAAATGCGCGCGCATCGTCGCCGACCTGATTAAAAGCGACGTGGACGGTTTTGTGCTGCGCCGTCCAGGCATCAATTTTTCGGCCACCACCTTTTGTAAAGCGCATCAGGCTTTCCAGCATGTCGGTCCGCATCAGGCAAAACACTGGTTGTGGCCTGAGTTCGCCGTCTTCTTCGGGAGCCGAAGCCACGGCAAAGTCGGCGTCGGCTTCCGCGAAAGCCTGCGCCATGCGAGCGACCAGATCATCCGGAAAAAGCGGTGTGTCGCAGGGTACGGTTAGTAAATAAGGCGTTTCGCAGCGCTCCAGCGCCGTCATGAAGCCTGCCAACGGTCCGGCATATTCGCCCAAGTCAGTGCTGTCGGGCCAGATCGGAACCCCAAAGGATTCGTAAGCCGCAAGATTGCGGTTGGCATTGATCATGATCTCACCCACCTGCGGACTCAGTCTGAGCAAGGTGTGCAGCGCAAGCGGCACGCCGTTGAAATTTTGCAGGCCTTTGTCGGCGCCGCCCATGCGCGAGCCCCGACCTCCCGCCAGGATGACGCCGGTGATGGTCTCTGCATGCAAGGGTTCAAAAATTTCCATAAGCACTCAAATTTGATGACAGAAAATGCGCGTCTGATTTGCCCTACCTGCTGCTAGCCGCCGATATAACTCATTTCAACCCGCTTTAAACCGCTGTCAACGGGCGTGGTGTCTGCAGGCAGCGCGGCGCGTAGTTCTGAATAGCGGTCGCTACGAGCCTGCCAGATGTGGCTGATGGCGCCCGCAATTTGGTCGTCGGCGTAGCCGCCGCGGAGCAGGGCGCGCAGGTCGTAGCCCTGGTTGGCAAACAGGCACAAAAATAGCTTACCCTCGGTAGAGAGCCGGGCCCGGTTGCAGTCGCTGCAAAACGCCTGCGTCACGCTGGAGATGACGCCTATTTCGCCAGCACCGTCAGCGTACCGCCAACGCTCGGCGGTTTCGCCCGCCTGGTTGGCACGTGTTGCCACCAGGGGAAACTCGGCATGGATGGTTTCAATCACCTGGGCTGATGGCAGCACCTCGTCCATGCGCCAGCCGTTGGTAGCGCCTACGTCCATGTATTCGATGAATCGCAACACCGCACCCGAATGCCGAAAGTGCCTGGCCATCGGCAGGATTTCGGAGTCGTTGGTGCCGCGCTTGACGACCATGTTGATCTTGATCGGATTCAAGCCGACCTTTTGCGCCACCTCAATGCCCTTGAGCACATCTGCGACCGGAAAATTGACATCGTTCATGCGCCGGAAGGTCGCATCGTCCAGACCGTCCAAACTCACCGTCACGCGCTGCAGACCAGCGTCCTTGAGCGACTGGGCTTTTTTAGCCAGCAGCGAGGCGTTGGTGGTCAAAGTAATATCCAGCGGCTTACCGGCCGGCGTCTGCAACTTGGCCAGCATTTCAATCAGCACTTCGAGATGCTTTCGCAGCAGTGGCTCACCACCCGTGAGCCGGATTTTTTCAACGCCATGGGCTACAAAAAGCCGTGCCAGCCGGGTGATTTCTTCAAAGCTCAGCAAGGACGTCTGCGGCAAAAAAGCGTAGTCCTTGTTGAACACCTCGCTGGGCATGCAGTAACTGCAGCGAAAGTTGCACCGGTCCGTCACGCTGATGCGCAGGTCACGCAGCGGTCGCCCCAGCGTATCGCCGAGCAGGCCGACAGGCGCTTCCAATTGAGCAGGGATGTGCGGTATGCGGCTGGCATAGCGAATATCGGCCAGGGGTATGACTTTTTCGATCATGGTGTGCGGT
>JANOLL010000505.1:0-2397 GCA_031419775.1 Polaromonas sp.
ACATGCGCGGTGATGTCTTTATCGCCCACATCAGCCAGTGCATCGGCGTCAGCCTGGTGCTGTCGGTGGCACATCAACGTGCCCATGCTGCGCTGCGGATGGTAGTACTCCTGCTCGGGAAAACCGTAGTCGAGCAGAAAGATGGCACCACTTGTGAGCCGATCGGCCAGGGTGCGAATAAAGCCTTCGGCCTGCGGGTGAATCTCGGTGACGAAGTCGTGCGTGCCGTCAATCGCCAGCGGCGGCCTGAGGTCGGTAGGCAGGTCCGCAAAGGTAAAGACTTTCTGGTGCAAGGCCACACCTCTTTCGTGCCAGATTCCGTTCAGCCGTGCCAATAATTTCACCGGCATGGCGTCCAGCACCTCATTGCCCACCACCACGCCCTGCAGGGTCTCGGGCAGCTCTGTGACCCACCTCACCTTGTCGGCAAAACCCTGCAGGCGCTCTTCCTGGTGTTGGCGCAAGCTGCCAGACAGGTCGACGATGGTGTAACGGTCGAGCTGCGGCAAGGCCTGGAGCAGTTGCAGCGCGAGGGCGCCCGAACCAGCGCCAAATTCCCATACTTGATGTGTCGAGGTAGCCAGCAAGGCCTGTCCTACCTGGCGCGCGAGAGCCCGGCCAAAATGCGGTGACAGCTCGGGTGCCGTGACGAAATCACTGCCGCCCCCTTTGACGCCCGTCGGCATCAGGCCAAACTGGCGCGCATCCCTGGCGTAGTAACCCCAGCCCGGGGCGTACAGCGCCGCCGCCATGAATTGGTCAAAACCCAGGCAACCCCCTGCCGCGGCAATGGCCTCGGCAAGATGCAATCGGAGGGGGGTCGTTAAACTAGGGGCTAATGCCATGAGTGGTCAAGCGTGGTCATGCGTGGCTGCTTTCCGCGCGCACAGCCCGAATTGTCGACGATTGGCCGCCCTGCCCCACCCCAGAACCCGACTTATGTCCTCCGCTCTGCCGTCACCTGTTGTTCTCGTTACCGGCGCCGCCAAGCGGCTGGGCCGGGAGATCGCGCTGGCACTGGCCCAGGGCGGCTGGCGAGTAGCCGTGCATTACCGCCACTCGGCCGCCGACGCTACAAAAACAGTAGCAGACTGCGAAGAACTTTCGGGCGGTGCAGCATTATTTGATGCTGATTTGGCCGATGAGGCTGCGGTGCGGGCGCTGTTGCCGCGGGTCGTCCAGCATTTTGGTCAGATTGATGCGGTAGTGAACAGCGCCTCGACCTTTGAGCACGACAGCCCCGCCAGCTTCAGCTTTACAGCGCTTGAAAAACACCTGCGCGCCAACACCGGTGCATGTATTGTGCTGGCGCAGGCCCTGCACGAACATCTTGCGGCCCGGCAGGCCACCGGCGCCGTCGTGAACCTGCTGGACCAAAAGCTCTGGAACCAGAACCCCGATTTTTTCAGCTACACCCTGTCCAAGGCTGCTCTCGAAGCCGCCAACACCATGCTCGCGATGGCGCTGGCGCCAGTGGTGCGGGTGGTCGGGGTGGCGCCTGGCTTGACACTCACCAGCCACATGCTGAGCGACACCGAGTTTGAAGCGCTGCACAAACTCTCGCCGCTCGGCCGCTCGTCCCGGCCGCAAGACGTTGCCAGCACGGTGAAGTTTGCACTTGAAAATCCATCGCTCACCGGCACCACGCTGCTGGTTGATGGTGGCCAGCACCTGATGAAGTTTGAGCGCGACTTTTCAATGATGGCCGCCAGTCACTGATCGCTCAACGCTGATCGAGCACTCCTAATTCCGTCTGACACCCATGTTCAATACCCGAGGCACCCAGATTTTGACCCTGACCGGTTTGCGGTTTGACGCCAACCTCGGCATTTTGGAGCACGAGAAAAACGCACCGCAGCCGATCCAGGTGGACGCTGAATTGAATCTCGGCACCCAGCCATTGATGCCCAGCGACGACGACATCAACCATGTGCTGGATTACCGCAAGGTGCGCCAGATCATCATCACCGAATGCACTGCCGAGCATGCCAACCTGCTGGAAAGCCTGATCGGCAGACTGGCGCACCGCCTGATGACCTTGACCGGCGTGCTGGGGGTACGGGTGAAGATCGCCAAGCTTGAAATTTTTGACGACTGCGAAGTGGCGATTCGCGTCGAGACAGGACAATGGTGATTCACATGGGGGCTTCATCTTCACCAGCCGGGGCCGCGGAACCGGCTTTGCCGGGCCGCAGGCGCAGCACCCCCGCGGGGGGCAGCGAACCACACGCAGTGGGGAGCGTGGGGGCTCTAAAACTTGAACGCGATATTGACAGGGAGAGCCACAAGCTTGAAAAGCGCCTGTGCCGCGAAGTCGGTCGTGCCATCGTTGACTTCAACATGATTGAAGAGGGCGACAAGGTCATGGTGTGTGTCTCGGGCGGCAAGGACAGCTAT
>JANOLL010000506.1:0-1638 GCA_031419775.1 Polaromonas sp.
ATTGCCCGTGCCAACGCTTACGCCCAGTACGCCGACTTGGTGTGGTGCGAAACCGGCACGCCTGACCTTGAGTTTGCCAAAAGGTTTGCAGACGCCGTGCACAAGGTTCACCCGGGGAAAATGCTGGCCTACAACTGCTCGCCATCGTTCAACTGGAAGAAAAATCTCGACGACGCAACGATTGCGAAATTCCAGCGCGAGCTCGGTGCCATGGGGTACAAGTATCAGTTCATCACCCTCGCTGGCATCCACTCCATGTGGTACAACATGTATGACTTGTCGCAGGACTACGTCAAGCGCGGCATGACTGCCTACATCGAAAAAGTGCAAGAGCCAGAATTCGCAGCCCGCGACCGTGGCTACACCTTCGTGTCCCACCAGCAGGAAGTCGGCACCGGCTACTTTGATGAAGTCACCACTGTCATTCAGGGCGGTAAATCGAGTGTCACGGCATTGACCGGTTCTACTGAAGAAGAGCAGTTTCACTGAGTATCAAAGCCAGCCTGGGGCCTCCACAGGGTTGATGGAGCGGGCTGTAAAATGTGAGCAGTCCAAGTTCCTGCCAAGCGCGGTCTCGTACCGCGCTTTTTTATTTTTAATGCCACCATGCTGAACATCACGCTTCCTGATCTTTCCGTGCGCCAGTATTCCGGTCCCGTCACGATTGCCGAAGTGGCTGCCTCTATCGGATCAGGTTTGGCCAAGGCGGCGTTGGCTGGAAAAATTGATGGGAAGGTGTTAGACACCAGCCATCTGATTTCCGCAGACTGTGCGTTGTCTATCGTCACGGCAAAAGATGCGGCCGGTCTGGACCTGATTCGTCACTCCACTGCGCACTTGCTGGCCTATTCCGTCAAAGAACTGTTTCCCGACGCGCAGGTCACGATTGGCCCGGTTATTGAAAACGGGTTTTTCTACGATTTTTCTTACAAACGCGCCTTCACGCCCGAAGACCTGGTGGCGATTGAAAAGCGCATGACCGAGCTCGCAGCAAAAGACGAACCAGTGACTCGGCGCGTCGTGCCGAGGGATGAGGCCGTGGCGCATTTCAAAAGTATTGGCGAGCACTACAAGGCCGAGATCATTGCTGGCATTCCGGCGGGCGAGGATGTGTCGCTGTACCGGGAAGGCAATTTTGAGGACCTCTGCCGTGGCCCGCACGTGCCGAGCACGGGCAAACTGAAATTTTTCAAATTGATGAAGCTGGCCGGTGCCTACTGGCGTGGCGATCACCGCAATGAAATGCTGCAACGCATTTACGGTACTGCATGGGCGACCAAGGATGAACTGCAGCAATACCTGACCCAGCTCGAAGAGGCTGAAAAACGCGATCACCGCAAGTTAGGCAAAGAGCTTGATTTGTTTCACATCGACGACCACGCACCGGGCCTGGTGTTCTGGCACCCCAAAGGCTGGACCTTGTGGCAAGGGGTAGAGCAGTACATGCGCCGTGTCTACCAGGACAATGGTTATCTGGAGGTAAAGGGTCCTCAAGTTATCGACAAAAGCTTGTGGGAGAAAACGGGTCACTGGGACAAATACCGCGACAACATGTTCACGACCGAAAGCGAAAAGCGCGAATATGCGCTTAAGCCGATGAACTGTCCGGGACATCTTTTGATCTTCAAGCAAGGCATC
>JANOLL010000507.1:0-7829 GCA_031419775.1 Polaromonas sp.
TCCATCATAGAAAGTGGTTCAGCCCGGGCATTGCCCTCTTCAGACTTGCGTGTGGCGGCTGAACTGGCATCTGGCCTGCTTCGTAAGGCGCTGGATGCCTTCGCCAGACTGGACACCACAGTGGCGGTCTCCATCCTCAAAGAGGACGACCAGATCGATCAGGAGTTCGATGGTTTTGTCCGCAAGCTCATCACTTACATGATGGAAGACCCCCGCACGATTTCTGCAAGCCTCGATTTGCTGTTTGTGGCAAAAGCGATTGAGCGGGTAGGTGACCACGCCAAGAATATTGCTGAGTTCATCATTTACATCGTCAAGGGTGCCGATGTCAGGCACACCTCCATGGAGCAAATTGAATCGGCGATCAAGTAGTCCGAATCGACGACGGTAGCCCATGAAACATCAACCGCGCGTTTTGATCGTAGAGGACGAGCCAGCGATAGCAGAGCTGATTGCGGTGAATCTGCAACACGGAGGTTTTGTTACTGTGGTGGCCCAGGACAGCGTGGCGGCGCAGCGCGAGCTTGATGCTGTGTTGCCTGATGTCATTTTGCTGGACTGGATGTTGCCCGGGCAAAGTGGCCTCGCCTTGGCTCGCCACTGGCGCAAGCAACCGCGTACCAAAGGTATTCCCATCCTGATGTTGACAGCGCGTGGCGACGAACCCGACAAGATCGCGGGTCTGGATGCAGGGGCCGATGACTACATCACCAAGCCATTCTCGACACAGGAGTTGCTTGCCCGTATTCGCGCGGTGCTAAGACGCCGCGCGCCTGAGTCAGTCAGTGACAGTGTGACGGTCGGGGAATTGGTGCTGGATGCTGCCACCCACCGCATTTCCCATCAAATGCAGGAACTCAAGCTGGGTCCCACTGAGTTCAAACTGTTGCATTACTTCATGAAGCACGCTGAGCGCGTACACAGCCGCAGCGCACTGCTCGACAGAGTTTGGGGTGACCATGTGTTTATTGAGGAGCGCACGGTTGATGTTCACGTCAAACGCCTGCGCGAAGCGCTTGGCCCAGCCGGCGTCATGGTTGAGACGGTTCGCGGAGCGGGCTACCGTCTGACTGCGGTGCCGGCTTCCGCTGCTACGGCTGGGGGCACCCCTGCCACGTCGGGGACATGATCAACCGCTGGTTGGTATTTATCGCCTTCTTGGCGCTTGGTGGTGGGCTTGGCCTGATTGCAGCTGCGGAGCGCGGCTTGGCCGCTGGCGTCCTTGCCGGAGCCTTGATCTGGCTAGCCCTCGATAGCCTTTACGTCAACCGTCTGCTGATGTGGCTACGGAAGGAGCAAAACGCCGAAGACCCATTCATGATGGGTGGTAGGTTGCCCAGCATTCCCGGTGTCTGGGGCGAAGCTGCTGAACGTATCCGGAGGCTTTTGAAAAGCCGTGATCACCGGCAGCAGGAAAGCCAGGCCAGACTCGATGAGTTCCTGGCCGCCATTCAGGCTTCGCCGAGCGGCGTGGTGCTCCTCGATTCACAAGGACGCATCGAGTGGTGCAACCAGATGGCGACGCAGCATTTTGGCTTCGATGGCCAGCGCGATGTGATGCAGCACATTGCCAATCTCGTTCGGGAACCGGCCTTCAAGGCCTATATGGCGTTGGGCGATTTTTCACACGATGTGGTGATTCCGGGAAGTGCCAGCACGCCAGCACGCCCTTTGAAATTGTCAGTGCATTTGCATTCATACGGCAATAACCGAAAGCTGTTGCTGTCGCGGGATATCACGGCGCTTGAGTTGGCCGATGCCATGCGTCGCGATTTTGTAGCGAATGTATCGCATGAAATTCGCACGCCGTTGACAGTGTTGGCCGGATTCATTGAAACGCTCCAAACGCTTCCGCTGCAAGAAGCCGAGCGGGACCGTTATCTGTCGCTCATGGCCCAGCAGTCGCAGCGTATGCAGACACTTGTCAGTGATTTGTTGACACTCTCCCGCCTGGAAGGAAGCCCCATACCGGGCTCACAAGAATGGACCACCACCAGCGCGTTGCTGGTGCAGTGTGAGCAGGAAGCTCGGGCATTGTCCACCTTGCTGGGCCTGCGGGAGCAGCAGATCTATTTTGAACAGGGTCCGGTGTGTGAACTGGCAGGTGTTCAGACAGAGCTGTACAGTGCCATGTCCAATCTGGTGAGCAATGCAGTGCGCTACACCCCGGATTCGGGGAATGTCACCGTGAGTTGGCAAGTTCTCAATGACGGGCACGGTGAATTTTGCGTCAGAGACAGCGGGCCCGGTATTGCGCCTGAGCATTTGCCACGCCTGACCGAGCGGTTTTATCGGGTCGACCGCAGTCGCTCTCGGGATACGGGTGGAACTGGCCTAGGTTTGGCGATCGTCAAGCATGTTTTGCAGCGCCACGGGGCAGAGTTGCATATTGACAGCCAGCTTGGCAAAGGCTCGCGTTTTTGCATCATCTTCCCGGCATCGCGCATTCGACAGGTTCAGCCGGCCTGATTTTTTATCGAGAGCGCGCTGGCGGTGTTACGCATCACGTAAAACAACAGACCCAAAAGGCACATTGCAACCAGGCTGATCGCTATCGTGCTGGCCGCCCAAAAACTGGCCACTGATAACGTTGAGGTGATGCCTGGCAGCCCTTCGTAAGTGATTCGGTAACCACCATACAGCCCCAATCCCCAGAGCAGCACGCCATACAAGGCCAGCGGCGCAATGGTGATGCGATAACAGCGCAGCAGGAATGCACACACTGCCTGGATGGCATCTGCAAGGTGATACACGGCCACCCAAACAAGCAGGGATGAGGCCAGTGAAATAATTTGGGGATTGTTTGAATACCAGCCAGCTAGAAATTTTCCTGCTATCGAAATAATAGCTGCAAAGGCCATAGCGGAGAGCACTGTCAGCTTTAAAGCCAATAAGATGACGCGCTTGGCATGGTCTGGCCGGTTGGCTCCTAGCCAAAACGACACGCGGGCGCTGGAAGCGATGGCCATCGAGAGCGGCAGCATGTACAGCGTTGCGGCAACACTGGCTGCAATCTGGTGGCTCGCAGATGCCAAAGTGCCCAGTCGTGCAATAAACAAGGCCATCAGGGTGAAGGAAGTGACCTCCACCAAATAGGCCAAACCGCCGGGAATACCCAGACGCGCAAAACTGCCGATCTGGCTCCAGTCGGGTCGCTCCATCGGCTCCCAGAGTTGAAACGGCTGGTAAAGCACTTGCGTGCGCAACATCACGACGGCCCATCCCAGCAGCAGATAGTTGACGATCAGTGTGGCCCAAGCGCAGCCGACAGCTCCCATCGGTTGCACGCCCGCGCCTCCCGCGACCAGCCACACCGACAACGGAATCTTGATCAGCAGCGCGGCAATCTGAAGCCACGTCACCAGCAGTGGCCGCCCCAGCGACTGGGTAAAAGTGCTGTACACACGGAACAGCAAAGACGGCGCAAAAGCAAAGGCCAATACAGTCAAATATTGCTCTACCTCCCCACGCAAGCCCTCTGGTACCTGCGCCCAAGCCAGCAGGGGACCGGGCATGAGCAAAGCGGCCATCCCCAGCGCCGTGAGGACGCCGCACAGGTAAAGACTTTGCCGCAGCGAGCGCCCTACAGCCTGGTGCTTTCTGGCGCCCACCATTTCTGCCCAGATCGGCAGCAATGCCTGCACAACGCCAATCAGCCCTACGTAAACACTGACGTAGAGTGCTGAACCCACTGATAACGCCGCCAGGGCGGAGTCGCTATATCGGCCTGCAATCACTGTATCGGCCACACCAAAGGCCATCACGGCCAACTGGCCCACCAGCACGCTGCCCGCATGCTGGCTGATGACTTTGAGTTCGCTCACGGTGCGCTACAGGAATCTGTGGCTTATCCGGCTGAGGCCAGTTTCACCGCATCGACTGGCTGCCGATGTTGACGCGTTGATAGACCACGACAACTTCACTTCGGTCAGTCGGCCTGTTGACTGTGGCTTGGAGCGCCCAGTCGGCCAGGTTGACTGTGCTGCCCAAAGTCGATTGGGCTGTGGCATCCACAATCAGGTAAGGGCACATCGCCTGCCCGGACGCCGGGCGTAGCGTGAGGCGGCCATGGTATTGAAAGGCTGCCGCCAGCGCGCTTTTTATTCCATGCACTTCCGTGCAGCGCGTGGTGTCAACCATGGCTGCAATTTTTCGGGAAAAGGGCTCGTAGCTGCGTGCGAAGTCAAGCAATGGCAGCCAAAGCGTCATCAAAAGCAGCCAGCACAATGTCGTGCCTCCGGCCGGAAGAACCAGCGACTTCCAGATTGCCGATTGGTGCGCGCCGGTTCGCCATTTCACCAGCCAGGCCCAGGCCAGCGATGCCGCCACAGCAGCCAGAAAAGCAAGCCAGGAAAAGCTGGGTTCAAATCCGGGTGCCAGTTTTGCCACGTTGGCGGCGGGCTGGCGCGGTATGCCGGTTTGCATGGCGATCCAGACCACCCAGATCACGATGCCACAGCCCGTGAAAAAAAGAAGGGTAAACCAGTCGATGAGCGACGCCATGCTGCGTTTGAAAGTGGGAAGGGCGAACGCCGCCAGAGCCGCCAGGGCGGGCAGGCTGAGCAAAAGACTTCGATCAGATCCGGCTGTGGTGAGCGTTGCGGCGACCGACATGCTCGCAAACCACAAGGGCAGGGAGACATGGCGACTTGCCAGTTGCTGGCGCCAGCGCCACAGTGTCCAGAGTGCCAGCGGCCATGCGGGCCAGGTAAACCAGATCAGCAACCGACCAAGCTTGCGCCAGCCGACATCGGCCGGCTGCCCGTCAGCACCGGGCAGGTCAATTCGCCAGCGCCATAAATCGAGCAGATAAGTGAGTAGACAAACCGCAAGGGTGCTCGCGACCACCACAGCCACCCAGCGGCTGGCGTGACGGCTATCTGAAATCTCAGCTTCTCCGGCAGCCGACCCACTGCCCCAGCGGGTATGTGTCCATTCCACCAGCGCTCCGCCCGTACCGAACAGCAGGGCCAGCGTAGGCGCACCGCTCAGGGCGAGTCCTGCCAGCCCTGTCAGCAAGGCCAGCGCAGGACCGAGGATCCGGGTCCCCTGGCGGTACGGACTGACCGCCAGAGCATAGAACACGAGAGCGGTAAAGCCCAGCTGTGCCACCGCAGGAGTCGTTTCATGCGACAGCTGTGCCAGTCCCAGGCAGGCAATGAATGCCAACAGACCCGCATCGGCTATGGCCCTGGCGTAGTCCACCGGACTGGCTTCACCGCCAAAGGCGAATGCCACAGGTTGAGCTTGCGGACTGCGCGCCAGCGAGTAAATGGCATACCACGTGCTCAGCAAGCTCAGGACCATCAGCAGGCCAAAGGGCAGGCGTACAGCCAGCGCTGGATCAAGAAAAGGCAGGCATTTGATCGCCAAAGCGCCCAGCCAATAGGGCACGAGCGCATCAAAGCTGTTGGTCTGTCCCAAAAGCTGCGGGGCCAGCCAGTTGGCGGCGTTGGCTGCCAACTCTCGCATCACGCCAAAAGCCGCGATGTCCTCGGTCTTCCATGGGGCTCGCCCTATGAACCCTGGCACGACATAGGCCAGACCCAACAGCAGCAAAGCGAGACGCGGTAGCCGGCGGACAGCCGACTGGGCGATGATGGCGGGCGAAGACTTGTTCAAAACAGCGTACGGTCGGTGTCGAGGTCAGTAGCGCGGTGACCCGCTTGCGGTACATGAGCGCGCTGCAGCCGGCAGAATAATCCGGTTAGGGCCGAAAAAAAAGCAGCCTGAAGTTCAGGCTGCTTTGTCCGGGCCAGCGACGGTGTGGCCGGATTACTGTGCAGCTTCGGCAGAAGCTTCTTTGGCGGTGGTTTTGCCAAAACGATTGCGGAATTTCTCAACCCGGCCGCCCATGTTGTCCACGGATTTCTGTGTACCTGTGTAGAAAGGATGCGATTCGCTGGAGGTATCGAGCTTATAGAGGGGCAGTTCGCGACCGTCGTCCATCTTCACCATTTCCTTGGTGTTCACGCACGAGCGGGTGACGAACTTGAAGTTGTTGGATAAATCCAAAAAACACACTTCGCGGTAGTTGGGGTGAATGCCTTCTTTCATGATCTTTCCTTGTTCGTTTCGGCAGCCACCCAGGCCAGTCCAGGGCACTTTCCGCTAAGCCTTAGATTATGACACGATTCAGGCCAGCCGGGGCTGCAGAACCGGCTCCGCCGGGCCGCAGGCGCAGCGGAGCCTCGGGGGCAGGGCGCTACACGCAGCGAGCAACCGTGGGGCTAACCGCCCCTTCGCATCATGTCAAAGAACTCATGGTTGTTTTTGGTGGCTTTCATGTTTTTGAGCATGAGCTCCATGGATTCGATCTCATCCATGTTGTACATGAACTGGCGCAAAATCCGCGACTTCTGCAAGATTTCTGGGGCCAGCAGCAGTTCTTCTTTGCGGGTTCCACTGCGGTTCAGGTGGATCGCTGGGAAAACCCGTTTTTCGTACAAACGGCGATCCAGATGGATCTCACAGTTGCCGGTTCCCTTGAACTCTTCAAAAATCACTTCATCCATGCGGCTGCCGGTGTCGACCAATGCGGTACCGATGATGGTCAGACTGCCGCCTTCTTCAATCTTGCGGGCGGCGCCAAAAAACCGTTTCGGGCGCTGCAGAGCATTGGCGTCTACACCACCAGTCAGCACTTTCCCGGATGATGGCAACACGTTGTTGTAGGCGCGAGCCAGGCGGGTGATGGAGTCCAGCAGAATCACCACGTCCTTGCCAAGTTCAACCAGGCGCTTGGCGCGCTCGATTACCATTTCAGCAACGTGAACGTGGCGGGCCGCAGGCTCGTCAAAGGTGGACGAGATAACTTCACCGCGCACGCTGCGTTGCATCTCGGTCACTTCTTCAGGGCGCTCGTCCACCAGCAGCACCATCATCACGACATCTGGATAGTTGGCGGTGATGGCGTGGGCAATGTGCTGCATCATCACGGTTTTGCCGGACTTGGGCGGTGCCACCAGCAGGGCGCGCTGGCCCTTGCCTATGGGCGCAATGATGTCGATGATGCGGCTGGTCAGGTTTTCTTCGCCCTTGATGTCGCGCTCCAGCTTGAACTGCTCCCGTGGAAACAATGGCGTCAAATTCTCGAACATCACCTTGTGCTTGTTCGCTTCGGGCGCGCCATCATTGACCTTGTCAAGCTTGTTCAGGGCGAAGTAGCGCTCGCCGTCTTTGGGCGTACGCACTTCGCCTTCAATCATGTCGCCGGTATGCAGGTTGAAACGGCGGATCTGGCTCGGGCTGATGTAGATGTCATCCGTCGACGCGGTGTAACTGGAATCGGGTGCGCGCAGGAAACCAAAGCCGTCTGGCAACACTTCCAGAACACCGTCGGCAACGATGGTTTCGCCAGTTTTGGAGCGCTTCTTGATGATGGCAAACATCAGTTCCTGTTTGCGCATCCGCCCGGTGTTCTCAATCTCAAGTTCCTCGGCCTGCTTGAGGACTTCAGACACGTGAATTGCCTTGAGTTCGTTTAAGTGCATGGATTTGCCTGCTTTGATTGCGTGAGAGGATGATCGCCTGAGGGCATCATTTTTTTAAACACGGGGGAGGTTTGACAGGAAGCCGGAAATGGGTCTTGGCTTCACAAATCGGTGATTCGAACCGATAGACCGTGGCCGGTCGGCGAACTGAGCGGATTATGACAGGAAAATCAGAGGCGCCAGGGTGGCTGGACGGTGGATAAATCAGGCCTTGGTCCGGGGGGCGAATCCCCGGACGCTCGTGCTGCTCATACCAGTTGCTGGTCGATGAATGCGGTCAGCTGCGCGTTGCTCATCGCGCCGACTTTGGTGGCGGCCAGTTGGCCATCCTTGAAC
>JANOLL010000508.1:0-5176 GCA_031419775.1 Polaromonas sp.
GATTTTGCTTTCGGACTGCGCGATGGCGGTGTTGAAGCCCCCAAGCAAGGCGGCGCCGGTAGTGAGTGAGAATTTTCTGCGATTGATCATCATATTTTTTGATTTTCTCAATATTTTTCTGACTTACTGGATTTTCAAAAGACCAAATCAAAACAAAGTGATGGTTTGTTGTAATCTAACCAAAGACAGCACAGCCCGTACCGGGCCAATCATCACTGTGAACACCAACACTTCATTACCCCTCGCACGCAGAGTCTGGTTCTGGCCGTGAACCGCCTGCCGGTTCGCCCGCTCGATGCAAAACCAGAGTTCATCAGGTTAACTTTGGCGGCGAGCCTGCTTGCGACGAGCCAGCTGCTCACCACAGGTTGCAGCAGCCTGGCCTATTACTGGCAATCGGTTAACGGCCACCTGCAGATGGTTAACGCGGCCCGGCCGGTCGACGACTGGCTGGGAGACCAGCATACCCCCGAAGCCCTGAAGGCGCGCCTCGCACTAAGCCAGCGCATTCGCAGCTTTGCCGTAACTGAACTCGCTCTGCCGGATAACCACAGCTACCGGCGCTATGCCGATTTACAGCGCAACGCGGTGGTCTGGAATGTGGTGGCCGCGCCCGAGTTTTCGCTGACCCTCAAGACCTGGTGCTTTCCCATTGTGGGCTGTGTCGGCTACCGCGGCTATTTTGAGGAATCCCGCGCTCGGCTCGAGGCCGAGGCCATACGCAAGGAAGGCCTGGAGGTCGGCGTCTATCCGGTACCCGCCTACTCGACACTGGGTTTGCTCAACTGGGCTGGTGGCGACCCGCTGCTCAACACCTTCATCCACTATCCGGAAGGCGAATTGGCCCGTCTGATTTTTCATGAGCTCTCGCATCAGGTGGTGTATGTGCCGGGTGACACCATGTTCAACGAATCGTTTGCTACCGCGGTCGAACGGCTGGGCAGCCGGCAGTGGCTGGACAGGCAGGCTGGCGACGCTGCGCGAAAAGAGTACGCCATCTTTGACGGACGGCGCCAGGCCTTCCGCGCACTGGCGCTCCGGACACGCCGTTCGCTCAGCCAGATTTATGATCAATATGATGCTTCAGCCCAGGTAAATTCTACACAGTTTGCTATTAAATCAGGAGCAAAACAAGAACAGAAAGCGGCCGCGCTGGCGCGCTTTCGTAGCGACTATGCCGACCTCAAAACCGCGTGGGGAGGCTTCGCCGGTTATGACCGATGGGTCGAGCGGGCCAACAATGCCACATTTGGGGCGCAGGCCGCCTATGATGAACTGGTGCCCGGATTTGAGGCGTTGTTCGAGCGTGAAGGCCGCAACTGGCCGCGTTTTTATGCAGCAGTGAAAAAGCTCGGCGGGCTCACGCTACAGCAGCGTCACCAGGCCCTGAGCGTCCAGAGCATCGAAAAATAAAAGGGAGACATCCATGGCCAAGATCCACATTGAACGCGAGCATGGAATGAGTTGGGACCAGGCCCGCGAGGCTGCAGGCCATTGGGCTGAAGAGGCGAAAGATAAATTTGACATGACCTGCACCTACACCGAAGGCGTCACGTCAGATGAAGTGGTTTTCAAACGCAGCGGGGTGGCCGGGTCGCTATCGGTGACCGACAGTTCTTTTTCCCTGCATGCCGAATTGGGTTTTTTGCTAAGCGCCTTCAAGGAGAAGATTGAAGCGGAAGTGGTGAAAAATCTCGATGCACTGATTGAAAGAAACACGTCGCCTGGCAAGTGCGAAAAGCAGTGAAGTCGGGCTGCTAAAGACCTGCGCCCTAGGTCAATAACTTCATTCCTAATCTTGAGGACGTCCCGGATTGACGCCAGGACGCCGCAGCAGCACACTACGCCGCTATGGTCACTGATACTTCATCCCCCACCGGCCCGCTGGCTGGCCTCAAGGTGCTCGAACTCGGGCAACTGATTGCCGGACCGTTTGCGGCCAAGACGCTGGCTGATTTTGGCGCAGACGTCATCAAGATTGAGCCGCCAGGCGCGGGGGACGCCTTGCGAAAGTGGCGTCTGCTCAAGGACGGCACATCGGTCTGGTGGCAGGTGCAGTCGCGCAACAAGCGCTCGGTGGCACTCGACCTCAAGCAGCCCGAAGCACGCGACATCGTGCGCCAACTCGCCCAAGATGCCGACGTGATGATCGAGAACTTTCGTCCTGGTGCCATGGAAGGCTGGGGCCTGGGGCCGGACGACTTGCTCCCGCTCAACCCGTCACTCGTTGTGCTGCGCATCAGCGGCTATGGGCAGACTGGCCCCTACCGAGACCGGCCCGGCTTTGGCGTTGTGGCCGAGGCCATGAGCGGCCTGCGTCACCTCACCGCAGAGCCTGGTCATGTTCCGGTGCGTGTGGGGGTAAGCCTTGGCGACACCTTGGCAGCGCTGCACGGCGTGATTGGTATCCTGCTGGCGCTGCAACACCGGCGCAACTCCCAAACGCCCCAGACCCCGCGCGGCGTGGGCCAGGTCATCGACGTGGCGCTGTACGAAGCGGTGTTCAATTGCATGGAAAGTCTGTTACCCGAGTACAGCGCGTTTGGTGCGGTACGCGGCCCCGCCGGCAGCGCCCTACCCGGCATTGCACCGAGTAATGCCTACCGCTGCAGCGACGGCGGTTACGCGCTGATTGCGGGCAATGGCGACAGTATTTTCAAGCGCCTCATGAAAGTCATCAACCGCGAAGACTTTGGCGCCGACCCGACGCTGGCCGACAACGCAGGCCGGGTGGCGCGCGTGGCCGAACTCGATACCGCCATCGGTTTGTGGACCGCCACCCGAACCGTCGACGAAGTGATGACGGCTCTCGATGCTGCAGCCGTGCCGGCAGGCCGCATTTACACCGTGGCAGATATTGCCGCTGACCCGCATTACCAGGCTCGCGGCATGCTGGACAGCGTGCGCATGGACGACGGCAGCATCCTGGCCGTTCCCGGCATCACCCCCAAGCTCTCGTTGACGCCGGGCGGTCACCGGCGCAATGCGCCCACGCTGGGGCAAGACACCGACGCGGTCTTGCAAGAATTGGGGCTCACCGCCGTACAAATTCAGGGCCTGAAGGACAAGGGTATCGTTTCAGGTCAAAAAACCGGAGCCACAGCATGAGCAGAATTTATTTCAATGAGGTCGCCCTGCGCGACGGTTTTCAGATCGAGCCGAACTTCATCCCCACCGACACCAAGGTGGCGCTGGTCGATGCGCTCAGCGAGTGCGGCTACGCCAAGATCGAGGTGACTTCGTTCACATCGCCCAAGGCGATTCCCATGTTGCGCGACGCCGAGGAGGTGATGGGGCGTATCCGGCGTGTGCCGGGCGTGGAGTACTCGGTGCTGGTGCCCAATCTGCGCGGCGCCGAACGGGCACTGGAGGCGCGGGCCGACGAGATGAACCTGGTCATGTCCATGTCGGAAACCCACAACCTGGCCAACCTGCGCATGCCAATGGCCAACAGCTTTGCGGCGCTCAAAGAAGTCGTTGAACGTGTGGGCTCGCAGGCAGCGATCAATGTGTCGCTGTCGTGCGCCTTCGGCTGCCCGATGGAGGGTGACGTACCGCAGGCCCGCGTGCTGGATTGGGCAGCGCGCTTTGCCAACCTGGGCGTGCGCGGCCTGACCATTTGCGACACCACCGGCATGGCCCACCCGGCACAGGTCAGTCGCATGGTTGAGGCGCTGCAGCAGCGCTTTGCCGCACAACAACTGACGCTGCACTTCCACAACACACGCGGCATGGGGCTGGCCAACGTGCTGGCTGCGGCACAGGGCGGCATCACGCGCTTTGACGGCTCGCTCGGCGGTCTGGGCGGCTGCCCTTATGCACCTGGGGCCAGCGGCAACATCAGCAGCGAGGACGCGGTCCATATGCTCGATGCCATGGGCTTTGACACCGGCATGGACCTGCCGCGCCTGCTTGAGGTGGCGCGCCAGATGCCCGCCATCGTCGGTCATGATGTGCCCGGCCAGGTCGCCAAAGCCGGGCGTATCCACCAACTGCACCCGGCCCCGGCCGATGTGGCGGGGCTGCGTGAACGCTTCGCGGCAGCGGCGTGATCGACCACCTTGACCACATCGTGTTGACCACCGCCCACGAAGCGGCCTGTATCGATTTTTATACCCGGGTGCTGGGCATGACGCTTGAGACCTTCACTGGCGGCACGCCCCCGGTGGAGCGGCGGGCCTTCACATTTGGAGCGCAGAAGATCAACCTGCACTTGAAAGGCGCAGAGTTCGAGCCCAAGGCGCACCTGCCGGTACCTGGGGCGCTGGACCTGTGCTTCATTGCCACCGTCCCGCTGCAGCAGGTCATTGCCACGCTGGCCCGCGAAGGCTGGCCCGTGGTGGATGGCCCAGTACTGAGGACCGGGGCCACGCAAAAAATCCGCTCGGTGTATGTGCGTGACCCCGACCTGAACCTGATCGAGATTTCTGAACTGGCGTGAGCACACGCTGGTTTTTATTAACGACCCCGAGGTGACTATGACCACAATTTCGAGAAGAAACCTGCTCACTTCTGCCGCCGCCCTGGGCAGTAGCGCACTGGCGGGCCCAGCCCTGGCACAGTCT
Organism: Polaromonas sp.; assembly: GCA_031419775.1. Taxonomy (GTDB): domain Bacteria; phylum Pseudomonadota; class Gammaproteobacteria; order Burkholderiales; family Burkholderiaceae_C; genus Polaromonas. Next base: position 4,566 of record JANOLL010000508.1, read on the forward strand.
GCGGGCCGCCCCATCACGCTGGTGGTGCCGACGCCTGCCGGCGGAACTACCGACATCACGGCTCGCATGCTGGCCGAGCCACTCGGCAAGATCCTGGGCACTTCGGTGGTGGTCGATAACCGGGGGGGTGCTAACGGCAACATTGCCGGCCAAATGGTGGCGCGCGGCGTAGCCGACGGGACCAGCCTGCTGGTCCAGTACTCGGGCTACCAGTCGATCACCCCGCTGCTGCAACCCGTCAGCGGCTTCGACCCCAACAAGGATCTCACGCCGATCGCCAACCTGATCGACGCGCCCCAACTGCTGGTGGTTCGCAGCAACTTTCCGGCAGCCAACTTTGCCGAGTTTTTGAAATACGCCAAGGCCAACCCGGGCAAGGTCAATTACGCCTCCAGCGGCAATGGCTCGCTGCAGCATGTCACCACCGAACTGCTGAAGAATCTGACGCAAACCTACATGGTGCACATCCCCTACCGCGGCACGGGTCAGGCGCTGACCGACCTGTTGGGCGGTTCGGTGGACTTCACCATTACCACCCCGCCGCCGCTGCTGGCCCATATCCGCTCGGGCAAGCTCAGACCGCTGATGGTGACAGGCCGCACGCGTCTGGC
>JANOLL010000509.1:0-1967 GCA_031419775.1 Polaromonas sp.
ACCCAGCGTGAAGTGGGCCTGGACACCGACAGCTGGGAGGCCGCCCTGAAGAACACGCTGCGGCAGGCGCCCGATGTGATTTTGATGGGCGAGGTGCGCGACCGCGAAACCATGGAGCACGCCATTGCCTTCGCCGAAACCGGCCATTTGTGCCTGTGCACGCTGCATGCCAACAGCGCCAACCAGGCACTTGACCGGGTCATCAATTTCTTTCCGGAAGATCGCCGCGCCCAATTGCTGATGGACCTGTCGCTCAACCTCAAAGCCATGGTATCGCAGCGACTGATTCCGAAACAGGACGGCAAGGGACGCGCCGCCGTGGTCGAAGTGATGCTCAACACGCCGCAGATTTCTGACCTGATCTTCAAGGGTGATGTGTCGGAGATCAAGGAGATCATGAAAAAGAGCCGCAACCTCGGCATGCAGACTTTTGACCAGGCCCTGTTCGACGCCTTTGAAACCCACATGATCACCTACGAAGACGCCCTGCGCAACGCCGATTCGGTCAATGACTTGCGCCTGCAGATCAAGCTCAATTCGCAGCGCGCCAAATCGGTTGATCTGGCTGCAGGCACCGAGAATTTCGCCATCGTCTGATTCGTGGGGCGTAGCCTGTCGGCGCCCTTTCCTATTTCCGCCAGCCCCTCGACAAACTCAGGGCCAGCGACCTTTAAAACTACCCAATGTCCAGTACCAACGCCAAAACCTACACATCTGTTCCTTCTCAAAAAGTCGCTTTTCTGGGCCTGGGGGTCATGGGCTATCCCATGGCTGGGCACCTCGCCTTGAGCGGACATCAGGTCTCGGTCTATAACCGCACTGCTACTAAATCAGTAGCGTTCTGTTCTGAATACGCCGGGGCCACACATGGTTTGACGCCCAAAGCAGCAGCCCAAGGCGCAGACATTGTCTTTTGCTGTGTCGGCAACGACGATGACCTGCGCTCGGTCACGCTGGGAGCTGAAGGGGCCTTCGCGGGCATGAAACCCGGCGCGGTATTTGTCGACCACACCACCGCATCGGCCGACGTGGCGCGCGAGCTCGATGCCGCCGCCAGAGCCGCCGGGCTGCAGTTTGTCGACGCCCCGGTGTCAGGCGGCCAAGCCGGCGCACAAAACGGCGCCTTGACGGTCATGTGCGGCGGTGACCCGGCGGCCTTTGAGGCCGCTCAGGCAGTGGGTATGGCCTTTTCCAAAGCCTTTACGCTGATGGGCCCGAGCGGGTCTGGCCAACTCACCAAGATGGTCAATCAGATCTGCATTGCCGGTCTGGTTCAGGCTCTGAGCGAAGCCATCGCGTTTGGTCAGAAAGCCGGCCTTGACGTGAATCAGGTCTTGGACGTGATTGGCAAGGGCGCAGCACAAAGCTGGCAACTCGACAACCGCGGCAAGACCATGGTGGCGGACAAGTTTGACTTTGGATTTGCCGTCGACTGGATGCGCAAGGATTTGGGCCTGGTGCTCGATGAGGCAAAGCGCAACGGAGCCCGTTTACCGGTAACGGCTCTGGTCGACCAGTTCTACGCCGACGTGCAGGCCATTGGCGGCAAACGCTGGGACACGTCCAGCCTGATCAAGCGCCTGAAGTAAGCCAGCTGCCAGCTAGGAATCCCGGCGGCAATTCGTTCGCGGTGGTCAGTTTGCCGGTGGTCTGGGCTCAGCCGCTGCGGGCGCGGGAGGGGTGCGGGCGGGCAACATACGCGCCAGTTCTTCCTCGGAAATCACTTCAAAAATACGCACCACTTTTTGTACCCCTGGCGTCGCACGAACCAGGTTGGTTGCCCGGTCTGCTTCGCGCTGGGTGACACGGCCCATCAGGTAGGTGGTGCCCCGCTCGGTCACCACCTTAAAAGCATTGGCCGACAAATCAGGCGCGTCGATCAAGGCAGCCTTGACACGACCGGTCACCAGCACATCAGACGAGCGTTGGGTCAGGGTGGCATTCCCCAGCACGGCAACTTCGTTGAT
>JANOLL010000510.1:0-5015 GCA_031419775.1 Polaromonas sp.
TGATGCAGCTTGCTCATACTGGCCTCAACTTGGCCACGACATCATGCTATTCCGCATGCAGCACACTGGCACATCACCTCATCTGCCCGCCATCCGCATGGCCCGGTCGTAGTAAGCCAGATCGAGGAATTTCGCGGGGTCCGGCGCGCGGCCGCCGCCTGTGCCTTCCATTTCGGTCCGAATCGACAGCATGTTGTTGAATCCTTCGAAGCTCAAACGTGCATCACGGTCCAAGCCAAAGCCCGGCGTCATCAGGGCTTCATAGCTCTGGGTCGCCACAGCCGTAGGCAGTTTAAAGCGCTCTTCCAGCAACTTGATCATTTCGGCGCGGTTGGAAGAATTCATCGCGTAGCGGGTACCTTCGATGTAGGCGGCCATGTAGCGTTCAAGCGCAGACGCGTTCGCCGCGGCCCACGCCCGCATGACAAAAGCGCCCGTGGCCTGGTATGGCCCCGCGAGCTCCGTGGCACGGCCCAGGCTCTTGATGCCACGGTCTCGCACGGTAAAAGAGTACGGCGGATTCATCATGCCGGCAGCCAGCTCGGGGTTGCTCACCATAGCCACAGACCGCCCTTGTGTATTGCCGGCAACTTTGACCGTGTAATCACGTCCCTCCAGCAGGCCCTTGCTCTTGAGAATTTTCCTGGCCACCAGGGCATATGCCGTATTGGGCGCATCTACCGCCAGCGACTTGCCCCGAATATCCGCAAAAGTCGCGATTTCCGAACGGACCATGAACTCGTTCATGCCGGAGTCGCCCCCCATCACGATGATGGTGTCGTTTTTGGCGACCTCTACCATTGCCACCGCGTTGTCTACCGCCGCATGAGCGATCTCGAAACGCCCGGCTGGGAGACCCGTGCGCTGCGCATCTGAATTTGGCGTGTTCTGCACCTCTATCGTCACGCCACGTTTGGCAAAAAAACCTTTGTCCATCGCCGCATATAAGGGCAAGTTGCTGGAAACCGGGAACACGTTGACCCGCAGTGTCACCGGTGATGGTGGTACTGGCGGAGCAGCACAACCGGCTGCAATAAGGCACCCCAAAATGGCACTTGTCATCAAAAATCGACGATGCATGTTCTGTGTCTCCAGCGTTGTTGATGCGGCCATTATGGGGTGGCATCTGAGCTGTCGCCATCCTCGATTACCAGAGCGATGGCGGGGTTTCTACCGCATGCGTGCCAGCAGTCCGGCCGTTGAACCGTCCAGCCCGGATGCGTCGCCACTATGCAGCCGCGGCTCGATATCGTGGGCCAGCAATTTACCCAGCTCAACGCCCCACTGGTCAAAGCTGTTGATGCCCCAGACTGCACCGCTGACAAACACGCGCATCTCCTGCAGGGCCAGCAAGGCACCCAAACTTGCAGGCGTGAGTTGCTCAAGCAACAAAAAGGTGCTCGGCCGATTGCCCGGAAAATGTTTATGCCCCCCCACATCTTCTTTGCCACACATGAGGGCCTGCGCCTGCGCCAGAGCGTTGGCCAACAGTTTCTCGTGGTGACCTGGCAATGTGAGCGATGCCTTTTTCACGGCGACAAACTCCACCGGAACCAACGACGTACCCTGGTGCAGCATCTGAAAGTAGGCATGCTGACCATTGGTACCGGGCTCGCCCCATAACACCGGCGCCGTGTCATATGGCAGGGCCTGCCCCTGGCTATCGACCCGCTTGCCATTGCTTTCCATTTCCAGCTGTTGTAGATAAGCCGGCAGGCGCCGCAAAGCGTGGCTGTAGGGCGCGATACTGCGACTGCTGAAGCCATGAAAATTGCGATACCAGATGTCGAGCAGGCCGAGACGTATAGGCAGGTTGCGCTCTAGCGGAGCGGTGCGAAAGTGCTGGTCCATGGCATGCGCACCCGCCAGAAACGCCCGAAAGCCATCCGCGCCCACTGCGACGGCCACAGGCAAGCCAATAGCCGACCAGACCGAATAGCGGCCGCCGACCCAGTCCCAAAAGCCAAAGGTAGTGGTAATCCCAAACTGGTTGGCCGCTGCCACGTTGGTGGTCAGCGCAGCAAAATGCCGCCCCACGTCCTGGCCGCGTTCGGCTTCAAACCAACTTCGTGCCGAGTGCGCGTTGGTCATGGTTTCTATCGTGGTAAAAGTTTTGGAGGCGATCAAAAACAGGGTGCTGTTTGGCCTGCAGTGCGCCAGCACACCGGCCAGTTCCTGGCCATCCACATTGGACACAAAATGAAAGCGCTGGCGGGTTGTCGCAAATTCCGACAGCGCCAGCACCGCCATTTGCGGGCCGAGGTCTGATCCCCCGATACCGATATTGACCACATCGGTGATGCCGGCGTCACCCCGCATCTGGTCGGCGAAAGTCAGCATGGCATCCAGCGTGCCATGCACATTGGCCTGCAAGTCTGCTATTTTATTAATAGCATGTTGCGCAGGTAAATACTGGGCTTCGACCGGATTGCGCAACAAAAAGTGCATGGCAGAACGATTTTCGGTGCCGTTGATCAGCTCCCCCGAAAACATCGCGTCTCGGTGCTGGATCAGCTCGCACTGGCGTGCCAGATCAAACAGCAGCGCCTCGGTCTCTACATCGATGAGATTTTTCGACAGGTCGGCAAAGACATGGGGAGCCTCCTGGCTCAATTGCTCGAAGCGTTGCGGGTCGCCTGCAAAGGCGTCGCGCAGATCAAAACGTTGGCCCGCCTTTGCATACCGGGCTTGCAAGGCCTGCCAGGCTGGCGTGTGGTCGCAGCGAAGTCTGTCCATCAAACCGTCAGCATCAGTTGCTCAAGCTTGACGGTGTCGGCCGCAAAGGCGCGTATGCCCTCGGCCAGTTTTTCAGTGGCCATGGCGTCGTGATTGAGCGCATAGCGAAAGCCGGCTTCATCAAAATTGACCGCGGGCAAATCGAGGGCCTTGGCCTTGTCGGCGTCCAGGGCGCGGGTCAATGGCGCATCGGTCGCGCTCAGTTGCGCGAGCAGGTCCGGGCTGATGGTCAGCAGGTCGCAGCCACTCAGGGCCGTGATCTGGCCCACATTGCGAAAACTCGCACCCATAACCTCGGTCGCGATGCCAAAGTGTTTGTAGTGGTTATAAATGTCGCGTACCGACTTGACGCCTGGATCGTTCTCACCAGCCTGGTCGGCCTCGACCCAAGCAGCCCCCGCAGACTTTTTATACCAGTCGTAGATGCGGCCTACAAAAGGAGAAATCAGCTGCACTTTAGCCTGACCGCAGGCTACCGCCTGGCAGAACGAAAACAGCAAGGTGAGGTTGGTGTGGATGCCGCGCTGCTCGAGCTTTTCTGCCGCCTGAACACCTTCCCAGGTGGCCGCCACCTTGATGAGTACGCGATCCACTGGGATACCTTCAGCCTGGTACAGCTCAACGATACGCTCGCCGCGCGTAAACGTAGCGAGGCTGTCAAAGCTCAGGCGGGCATCGACCTCGGTCGACACCCGGCCAGGCACGATGGACAAAATTTCACAGCCAAAGCGCACCAGCAATCGGTCCATGATTTCGTCGAGCGCACTGCCCTTGAAGCGCCTGACCATATCAACCAGCAGTGGCCGGTATTCTGACTTTTGCACCGCCTTGAGAATCAGTGACGGATTGGTGGTGGCGTCTTGCGGTTTGAATTGCCCCAATTGATGAAAATCGCCCGTGTCGGCGACCACGGTAGTGAACTGTTTGAGCGCGTCGAGCTGGTTCATGGTCAAAGTGTAGGTGGACGGTACCGCCAGGCACGTCAGAAAAGTGCTTGACTGTTACGATTATGCCGAGCGACTGCGAACCTGATGACGCGGCAATGTGCCGGGAACTGGAAGGAAGAAGGACCCATGAGCTTTGACCTCATCCTGTTTGGCGGCACAGGGGACCTGGTGTGGCGAAAACTCTTGCCCGCGCTGTTTCAGGCTTTTCGTCATGGCACGCTGCCCGCCGGTGGGCGAATTGTGGGCGTAGCACGGGACGACCTGTCGGACACCCAGTACCGGGCGCTGATCAACTCCCGTTTTGATGATGTGGAGCTTGCCAAGCGGCCCAGCGAGCAGGAGTTCTCCCGCTTTGCCGCCATGCTTTTTTATCTTAGGGTGGACCTGTCCAAGCCCGATGACTATGCCCGGCTCGCCAACAGCGTTCGGGAGCAGGCAGCAGATACCGTGGTGATGTACCTCGCCACTGCGCCCGGCTTGTTCACGACCGCCTGCGAGCAACTGGCCATCGCCGGACTGAACGGTCCGGGTACGCGGGTGGTACTTGAAAAACCCCTTGGCCACGACCTGGCATCGAACCGCGCCATCAACGAAAGTGTCTGCAAGGTCTTTCATGAACGCCAGATTTTTCGGATCGACCATTACCTGGGCAAGCCATCAGTGCAGAACCTGTTCGCCCTGCGCTTTGGCAATGCCCTATTTGAGCCTCTGTGGCGGCGCGAGACCATTGCCAATATTCAAATCACCATTGCCGAAGAACTGGGCATTGAAAAGCGCGGCGCCTTTTACGATTCCACCGGTGCGCTGCGCGACATGGTGCAAAACCACGCCTTGCAACTGCTCTGCGCCATCGGCATGGAACCCCCCATCAACGCCCATGCCGACGCGATCCGAGACGAAAAGCTCAAGGTGCTGCGTTCCCTGAAAGCGTGGACACCCGAAGCCCTCAGACAGCATGTGGTTCGGGGCCAGTACAGCGCAGGCACGGTGGACGGCGCGCCAGTGGTGGGCTACCGCGACGAAGGCGGCGTCAGCGAAGCCAGCCGCACCGAAACCTTTGTTGCCCTGCGATGCGAAATTGCCAACTGGCGCTGGGCTGGCGTGCCTTTTTACATCCGCACCGGCAAGCGGCTGGCCAGCCGTTCGGCCTACATCGAAGTCAATTTCAGACCCGCGCCCCACGCGATTTTCAAATCGCCGCTGGGCGCTGCCAACCGGCTGGTGATCCATCTGCAACCCAAGGACGGCCTGGAGCTGCATCTGTTCGCACAGGGCCAACAAAACCGCACTACTTCCCAGACCCTGGCGCCGGTGCAACTCGATCTCGACTTT
>JANOLL010000511.1:0-6925 GCA_031419775.1 Polaromonas sp.
GGACGGCGAAGGCGAAGCCACCGGCGGCGTGATCGTGATGCGATCTGGCAAAAACGCGCTGGACACCATTGCCGCCGTCAAGGCCAAGATCAAGTCGCTTCAAGGCAGTTTGCCGGCGGGCGTCGAGATCGTGCCCACCTACGACCGGTCCGTGCTGATCGAACAATCCATCAGCAACCTAGGCTTCAAACTGCTTGAAGAGTTCATCGTCGTGGCGGTGGTGTGCTTCCTCTTTTTGTTCCACCTGCGCTCGGCGCTGGTGGCCATCGTCTCGCTGCCACTGGGCATTCTGGCGGCGTTCATCGTGATGCAGTACCAGGGCGTTAACGCCAACATCATGTCGCTGGGCGGTATCGCGATTGCCATTGGCGCGATGGTCGATGCCGCGGTGGTGATGATTGAAAACGCGCACAAGCATATCGAACGCTGGACACACCAGCACCCCCACTCCACGCTGAGCGGCGAAGCGCGCTGGCGCGTCATCGGCGACTCGGCGACCGAAGTCGGCCCAGCGCTGTTTTTCAGTCTGCTGATCATCACGCTGTCCTTCATCCCGGTGTTCACGCTCGAAGCCCAGGAGGGCCGGCTGTTTGCGCCACTGGCTTTTACCAAAACCTACGCCATGGCGGCGGCGGCGGGCCTGTCGGTCACGCTGATTCCAGTGCTGATGGGCTATTTGATTCGCGGACGGATTCCGAGCGAGCAAAAAAACCCGCTCAACCGCGCGCTGATTGCCACCTACCGCCCGGTACTCGATACGGTACTGCGCTGGCCGCGCGCCACGATTGCGATCGCCGCGCTGCTGCTGGCAGCCACCGCCTGGCCCATGCTGCGTATCGGTGGCGAATTCATGCCACCGCTCGATGAAGGTGATTTGCTTTACATGCCCACCGCCCTGCCAGGCTTGTCGGCTGGCAAGGCGGCCGAGCTGCTGCAGCAAACCGACCGCCTCATCAAAACCCTGCCCGAAGTTGCCACCGTCCACGGCAAGGCCGGGCGCGCCGAAACCGCGACTGATCCAGCGCCCATGGAGATGTTTGAAACCACCATCCAGTTCAAACCCAAAAGCCAATGGCGCCCAGGCATGACGCCCGACAAGCTGGTCGAGGAACTCGACAAGATCGTCAAGGTGCCAGGACTGTCCAACATCTGGGTACCGCCGATTCGCAACCGCATTGATATGCTGGCCACTGGCATCAAAAGTCCAGTCGGTGTGAAGGTGGCCGGTACCGATTTGAAAGAAATTGACCGCATCACCGGGGAAATTGAGCGGGCAGTTAAGAACGTTCCTGGCGTCAGCAGTGCACTGGCCGAGCGGCTGACGGGTGGGCGCTACGTCGACATCACCATCAACCGCGACGCGGCAGCGCGCTTTGGCCTGAACATCGCCGACGTGCAGTCGGTGGTGGCCAGCGCCATAGGCGGAGAGAACGTGGGGGAAACCGTCGAGGGCCTGCAACGCTTTCCCATCAACGTGCGTTATCCGCGGGAAGTACGCGATTCGCTCGACAAGTTGCGCCAACTTCCCTTCGTGACCGAGCGCGGCGCACGACCGCTGCTCGGCGACGTGGCCGAGATCACCATCAGCGACGGCCCGCCCATGCTGCGCAGCGAGAACGCCCGTCTGTCAGGCTGGGTCTATGTCGACATTCGGGGGCGCGACCTGAAGTCCGCCGTGCGGGACATGCAGCAGGCCGTGAACCAACAGGTCAAGCTCGCCCCCGGCTATGCCGTGTCATGGTCCGGCCAGTTTGAGTACCTGGAACGCGCCACCGCCAAGCTCAAGGTGGTGGTGCCCGCTACGCTGCTGATCATTTTTGTGTTGCTCTACCTGACCTTCAAACGCTTTGACGAGGCCCTGCTGATCATGCTGGCGATGCCGTTTTCTTTGATTGGCGGCTTCTGGCTGCTCTACGCGCTCGGGCACAACCTGTCGATTGCCAGCGCGATTGGGTTCATCGCGCTGGCCGGGGTCACTGCCGAGTTCGGTGTCATCATGGTCCTGTACCTGAAGCAGGCCTGGGAAGCCAAAGAGAAAGAAGACCAACTGGCAGGCGCCCCGGATACTGACAGGCACAACCTGGGACTGATCGACGCCATCCGTGAAGGCGCGGTGCTGCGCGTGCGCCCCAAGGCCATGACGGTGGCCGTGATCCTGGCGGGCCTGCTTCCCATTTTGTGGTCCAGCGGGGCCGGCAGTGAGGTCATGCAGCGCATTGCCGCGCCCATGGTGGGCGGAATGGTCACCGCTCCGCTGCTTTCCATGCTGGTGATTCCGGCGGCGTATTGGCTGATGCGCCGACATAAGACACGACGGGACTAATTCTGGCTGCTATATTATTAATAGCAATAAGATGAATAAATATAGGGGCTTTACGCCGTTTTTATCCTGAAACATCGCTTGGTTGCAGCGCCAGAGGCGGCGCGTGCTATGGTCTTGACACCATGACCAAAACCATACGCTACACCCTGCTGTCACTGCGCGATCTGGCTGTTTCTGTCGGTCCGTTTATTTTGCTTGCCGTCATGCTGTTGGCACTGGCTTATGGATGGCTGAACCCCAACCCGCCCCGACGCGTGACACTGGCCACCGGACCAGCCCAGAGTGCATACGAAGAATTTGGCAATCGCTATGCCAAGGCGCTAAAGGCCGAAGGTATTGAAGTGGTGATGCTGCCCTCGGAGGGTTCAGCCGACAACCTGCAGCTGCTGCGCGATGGCAAGGCAGACCTTGGCTTTGTGCAGGGCGGTACCACCACCTACACCGACGCAGACCAGGACCAGCTCGAGTCGCTGGGAAGTTTGTTTGTCGAGCCCCTGTGGCTGTTTTACAGGGAAGACTCGGCACGCCGGGTGACTGCCACCGCCACCCTCTCCGCTTTAAATCAATTGCAGGGACTGCGCGTCAACACTGGAACGCCTGGTAGCGGCGTACCCAGCCTGATGGGCAAGTTGCTGGAAAGTAACCGCATCGATCCGGCCTCGCTGAAGATCTCCACCCTGGCGCAAACGCCGGCCACCGTCGCATTTTTGGCAGGTGAGCTGGACGCCATGGTGTTTGCATCGGCTCCCGAGTCTCTGATGGTCCAAATGCTGCTGCAAACCCCCGGCGTCAAGCTGATGAACTTCAACCAGAGCGAAGCCTACTCCCGGCGGTTCGCCTTTTTAAGTGCCACACGCCTGCCGCGCGGCGTGGTGGATCTGGCCGGCAACATTCCGCCCGAAGATGTGCGCCTGGTCGCTCCAACGACCGCACTGATCGCCCGTAAAAGCACCCATCCCGCCCTGCTGCAATTGTTTGCCCAGGCGGGCAACCAAATCCATGGTGCGGCAGGCTGGTTCAAGCGTGCCCGCGAGTATCCCAATATCGAAAACAATGAACTGCCCATAGCCAAGGAGGCGGAACGGGCCATCAAAAATGGCACCCCCTTGTTACAGCGCTACTTGAATTTCTGGGTTGCCAATTTGATAGAGCGCATGTGGCTGGTGATGGGCATCATCATTGCCGTGCTGCTGCCGCTGTCACGCATCGTGCCTCCGTTGTATGCGTTCAGGGTTCGATCGCGCATTTTCAGGTGGTACGGGCAACTGCGTAATATCGAAATCAGGATCAGCACGGAGGACAACCACGCCCTGTTGCAGGAGCTCAACCAACTTGAAATGCGGGCTGAGCGGGTGACCGTCCCGCTGTCTTACACCGACGAGCTGTACGCCCTGCGCAGCAACATCAATCTGGTCAGAACCAAGCTGCTTCGCGGTTCGAGCATGCCGGGCAGTGCTTGAGCTGGTGTTTACATCCGTGTACAGATAGCGCACAGTTGGGGATCCCGAGCAGGAGATTTATGGAGACATTCGCAGTAGGCTGCGGCGCTGGATTTTCTGGCGACCGAGTGGACGTGGCGGCGCCGGTGGTGCGCACGCTGATCGCGCGCGGCGGCCCGGCGGCACTGATTTTCGAGAACCTGGCTGAGCGAACGCTTGCTACCCAGCAACTGACCAAGCGCGCCCATCCCGAATTGGGCTATGAGCCACTTCTTGAGCTTGAACTGCGCCCAGTACTGGCCGACTGCCTGGCCCACGGGATCGTGATTGTCAGCAACTTTGGCGCCGCCAATCCGGAGGGCGCAGCACAGCTAATCCATCGGCTGGCGCGCGAGTTGGGCATGGCCCCGCCGCGCATCGCAGTTGTGAAAGGCGATGACTTGTCTGATGCCGCAGGCCAGGCCATCGTACGGGACCACCTGAAGGCCAGTTTTGACGAATCGCATTTTGTTTGCGCCAACGTCTACCAGGGCGCTTTTGAAATCGCCGATGCCATCCGGGCCGGCGCGCAGGTTGTGGTGACCGGCCGGGTCGCTGACCCTTCGCTGACCCTGGGCCCTGCCATCGCGCACTTTGGCTGGCAACGCGATCAGTGGGACGCATTGGCCGGTGCCACCATGGCCGGACACCTGCTGGAATGCGGCGCCCAGGTCAGTGGCGGCTATTTTGCTGATCCCGGCTTGAAGGACGTTCCTGGCCTAGACAATGTCGGCTTCCCGATTACCGAGATTGCTGCAGATGGCAGCTGCATTGTCAGCAAAGCCGAGCGCACCGGCGGCCTTGTCGATGAACGCACCGTGAAGGAGCAATTGCTGTACGAATTGCACGATCCTGCGGCGTACATCACGCCAGATGTGGTGGCTGACATCACCGATGCAACGGTGACGCAGCTGGGGCCCGACCGGGTGCGCTTGTCGGGGGTTCGCGGTCATCCCAGGACGGATACGCTCAAAGCCAACGTGTTTTTTGACGGCGGCTGGTTTGGCGAAGGCGAAATTTCCTATGCCGGACCCAACGCTGAAGCCCGCGCGCGCCTTGCCATGGAGGTGATGCAAAAACGCATGGGTCCGCAGTTGCCGCTACGCTTTGACCTGATTGGCGTCAGCAGCATTTTGGGTGACGATGCCAACCGCATGCTGACAGCGAGGTCGGTGAGTCAGTCTATCGATATTCGGCTACGTGTCGCCGGGCAACACCTGGACATCACGGTGATTGACCGCCTGCTGCGCGAGCTTACCGCGCTGTGGACCGGGGGTCCCGCTGGCGGAGGCGGCGTACGTGTAGCCAAACGCCAGCGTCTGTCCACCCAGTCTTGCCTGATCGCTCGCGAGCGGGTACCGGCATCATTTTCATTCTCGCCTGCCTGATTACCCAAGCAGGGCATCACCCATGAAAAAGATTGAACCTTGCCAGCTTTACCAGCTGGCGCATGCGCGCACCGGAGACAAGGGCAACAAGGTCAACATCAGCGTGATCGCCTACCGAAGCGAGGACTTTGCGTGGCTGGTCGAGCAGGTCACCGAAGCGCGCGTGGCCGAGCATTTTGCACACCGCCAACCGAGCCGGGTTGTGCGTTATCTGCTGCCCAAACTTGGGGCGATGAATTTCGTGCTGGACGATGTGCTGGACGGCGGCGTGAACGATTCCCTCAACCTGGACATGCACGGCAAAGCGCTGTCGTTTCATTTGCTAACGATGGCTATCGAGTAGGGCCCCTTTTTTGGCACACCACACCTTTGGGAGAGACTCCATGACAATATCCAAACTTCTCAAGGCAATAGGCCTGTCGCTGGTTTTGGCCTTGACCGCCGGCGCGGCGATAGCCCAGAGTTATCCTTCCAGGCCGGTCCGCATGGTGGTGCCTTTCCCGCCCGGCTCCGCCACCGACCTCGCGGCCCGCGTCGTCGGCCAGCATCTGGGGACGGCGCTCGGTCAGCCGTTTGTCGTCGACAACAAGCCCGGAGCGGGCGGCTCCATCGCGGCGATGGAGGTGATACGCGCCGCGCCCGACGGCTACACCTTGCTGTTTTCCTCCAACTCTGCGATCTCGTCGAACGTGGCCTTGCTCAAAAAAATTCCCTACGACCCTAACAAGGATTTCTCGCCCGTCACGGGCATAGGTGAGACCATGCTGGTGCTGCTGGTCAAGACCGGGTTTCCGGCAAAAAACTTGCAGGAGTTCGTGACCTACGTCAAGCAGCGACCCGGCAAAGTGACAGCCGGTTATGGCTCATCAAGCTCCCAGGTGAGCATTGCCATCCTCAACAAGCTGGCCGGGGTTGATTCGCTGGCCGTTCCTTACAAAGGCATTCCACTGGCCGTCAACGACGTGCTGGGCGGCACGCTGGACTACACCTTTGCCGACATTGGTAATGCCCTGGCCCAGACCAAAGGCGGGGCAATGCGCGCCCTGGGTGTCACGTCGACCACACGCAATGCTCTGGCTCCTGACTGGCCCGCTATCACCGAGGTGTTACCCGGTTTCGACGTCACAGCCTGGTTTGCCATGGTTGGCCCGGCAGGACTACCAAAAGATGTAGTCGACAAAATCGATGGCGCCACCGCGCTGGCCTTAAAGCAACCCGATCTGAAAGCCAAACTGGCCACCATTGGCATTTCGCCCATGCCGATGCCGCCGGATCAGCTTAAAACCTTTATTGGCACCGAAATTGTCAAATGGACGCGCATCGTCAAGGATGCCAACATCCAGCCTGAGTAAACGCGATGGTCAACGTTAAAAGGGTAATGCTGGTAACAGGTGCCAGCCGCGGCATTGGCGCAGAGATCGCCCTGCTGGCCGGAAGGTCAGGTTACCGCGTCGGGGTGAACTACCTTCGCAGTCAAGCGGCAGCACAGCAAGTGGTTAAACAAATCCAGGACGAAGGCGGCGAAGCGATGGCCATTCAGGCCGACGTGAGTCAACTCGGCGAGGTGATACGTCTTTTCAGTCAGCTTGATGATGCCTTTGGCACACTCGACGTACTGGTCAACAACGCCGGCGTACTGGCCAACTTTCGCGTCGAAGCAGTCGATGCGCACAACCTGGCCGATCTCTTCAGCGCCAATGTGTTCAGCACCTACTACTGTGCACGGGAAGCCATCC
>JANOLL010000512.1:0-3036 GCA_031419775.1 Polaromonas sp.
GTATTTTGAGGAGGCTCAAATCTCTGAGAGGATTGAGCGATGAACAAGACAAATAAGTTTTCACCCGAGGTCCGGGAGCGAGCGGTGAGGCTGGTGCAAGAGCACCGAGGCGAGTACCCCTCGCTGTGGGCTGCCGTTGAATCCATCGCCCCCAAGATTGGCTGCGTGCCCCAGACCTTGCTGGAATGTGTCAAACGCCAGGAGGTCGACGGCGGCCAGCGCGATGGATTGACCACCAGCGAGCGCGAACGCATCAAAGCCCTGGAGCGCGAGGTCAAGGAGCTGCGCCGTGCCAATGACATTCTGAAGACGGCCAGCGCGTTTTTCGCCCAGGCGGAGCTCGACCGCCGTTTGAAGAGCTGAAGCGCTACATCGACAGTCATCGCAATGTGTACGGGGTCGAGCCGATCTGCAAGGTCTTGCAGATTGCCCCGTCGTGTTACCGGCGCCACGCAGCGCAAATGCGCAACCCGGCGATGCGCTGCGCCCGAGCCCACCGCGATGACGCGCTGATGCCAAACATCCAAAGAGTCTGGCGGGCCAACATGCAGGTTTACGGCGCCGACAAGGTGTGGCATCAGTTGAACCGTGAAGGCGTGGTCGTGGCTCGCTGCACTGTGGAGCGCCTCATGCGACTGTCGGGTCTGCGCGGCGTACGACGTGGCAAAGTCGTGCGTACCACCATCGGTGACGCAAACGCCCCCTGCCCACTAGACCGTGTGAACCGACAATTCAAGGCAGACCGGCCCAACCAGCTGTGGGTGTCGGACTTCACGTACGTCTCAACTTGGCAGGGCTGGCAGTACGTGGCGTTTGTGATCGATGTCTACGCCCGCCAGATCGTGGGCTGGCGTCAGAGCAGTTCCATGCGAACAGACTTTGTGCTGGACGCTTTGGAACAAGCCTTGTATGGACCGACAGCCCGAAGGTACCGATGCTCTGGTCCATCACAGCGACAGGGGCTCGCAATACGTCTCTATCCGCTACAGCGAGCGGCTGGCTGAGGCTGGAATCGAGCCTTCCGTGGGAAGTCGCGGCGACAGCTATGACAACGCGCTGGCAGAGACGATCAATGGCTTGTACAAGGCTGAACTAATTCATCGCCGGGCGCCTTGGAAGACCAAGGAGTCATTGGAGCTGGCCACACTCGAATGGGTGTCCTGGTTTAACCACCACAGGCTGCTCGAGCCCATCGGATACATTCCCCCAGCCGAAGCTGAAGAAAATTACTATCGGCAATTAGCCCGTCAAACTGCCACAGCGGGATGACTTAACCGACCGGGCCTCCACTAAAACCGGGGCGATTCAGTCGCATCGTTGAGAAGAATACAGAAAGCCTGGAGCCCAATATCGGGGCTCACCGAATCTGGAGTTCTTCAGTGCCATGCCGAGTTGATCGACTCGATGGTGGTGGACTTTACCGTCGCAGCGCAATAGAAGCTGCCGGATATTTTTCCGACCGTAATCTGCATAGCTACGAAGAACTGGATCTTGCTACCTGGCTACTGGCGTTGCGCTGGGAGCGATGGCGTTTTCCTCTGGACGTCGCGGAACATTTTGGCCACGAGGCACCACCTATAGCTTGCTCATGCGACGCTGGCGAAGTGGTTATATCTCTTCAACTTAGGGGAATTGGTTCGCGCAGCATGGGGGTAGGGCCGACTCGCATAGAGCATGGCTCTACATGAATTGCGGCTTTATGTCGCTGTGCACGGGTGGCGGCTGATTCTTATAAGTGCTGCTTTTCTGGCCGATCTTCGTGAACGGATGCGTCACAGCCTTCCTGCTTGTATTTTTGGTCTCACTTCTGGCGATGATTTGGCGCAAACGATCTGCAGCCAAAGCCCCTGATTCCCTGGTGTCGTGGAGCTTTAACGCTGCCGGTAGCCTGCACGGCCTGCTGCGATCACTACGCCGCGCGCAAGAGGCCATCATCAGCCGGATGCTCCACTAGGCTTCGCACCCTCCGGCTACCTTTTCAGGTCTTGCTTGGCCAGCACTACGTGCAGGCGTCTGAATTCGCATGACCGCTTTTTAAAAATCGCCCGCTACTCAAAAGTTTGTCGGAATTCAAATTCTCCGGTTTGTGGCGGCCATGCTCGTGGTGGTGATGCACAGCATGCAGGCTATCTACATCCACATGACGGGAAAAGGGGCCGCCACTTACTGGGCAACTGGCTTGTCCAGTGTCGATATCTTTTTCGTGATCAGTGGCTTTGTCATGGGTATCTCGATTTCGCGATGGTCGACGAATATTTACGCGCGATCTCAGGCTGCATAGGTTTTATGAAGTGGCGAATTTTGAGAATTGCGCCACTTTACTGGTTCTACATGCTGTTAAAGGTAGTGTTGTGAATACGGACTTCTGGATTTTAGATTGGTAGAGGATTGGGGGCAGGTCATGCTGACCCGATCAGGAGTGCGCTAAGTGCCGCAGATACCCACAAAGTCACGGTAAAAACCAATTTCAAAAAAAAGCCTCATCGGCAACCAGGTCAGACCACTGTTGTGGGCAGTGAATGCGCAGCATGAGTGCCAGATCAAGCGGCGGGCGGCATGTCTTGGCCACCGGCGCGTACGGGGTAATCAGCGTCAGCAACTCGCACAAGGGAATGACTTGATCCATTTCTTCGAGCAAGATTCGCTTAAGCGTGCGCCGGATAATCAGATCCAGACCAAGGTTTTTTGCTTCATGCCGCCATTAGCCGCAATTTGTGTGCCTCTGTCGAGCTAATTGGGGAAGAGTTTTAAACATGATTCTTAAGCGCTATGTGATGGGAAGCCACCAAGTTTTGGTCCGTGCAGCCAGTATGTCTGCGGCGCTAAAACATCCTTAATCTGGCAAGCGGTTAGGCACATCAGGTGTGCAATTTGATTTAACTACTTTGGCAGGATTCCCCAAAACGACGCAGTAGGGTGGCACCGTGTCATAGACACATGCCCCACCCGCAATACGGCTACCCCGCCCAATTGTGATCTCACCCACAACAATTGCATGCGGACCGATCCACACTTCGTCTTCAATGATGGGGTACC
>JANOLL010000513.1:0-6783 GCA_031419775.1 Polaromonas sp.
CGTTCAAGGCCAGCAGTTCATGCTGCAAATGCTCGGGAAAAGGCGCACTGGCAGCTGCGATCACGCGCATCTGCCGGTCTGAAAAGCAGGCCAGCACACCATCCACGCCATCAAGTGACGTGCCCGACATCAGGCCGATAAAAAATTCCTGCATGCGCGGATTGTGCTGCAAGGCCGCGCTGCGAAACCGCTATTCGATGCGGGTCTGGGCCATCGAGGCGGCCGCTTGCAGCTGGGCGGAAACATCGGTCGCCAGGCGCCGGAAAGTCGTCAGCGAGCCTGCCGGTACCGGCAGGGTTTCGCTTTGCTTGGCAATGGTCATCGGGTCTTGATGCATGCCGTTCACGCGAAACTCAAAGTGCAGGTGTGGCCCGGTCGCCCAACCTGTCGACCCGACCAGGCCAACGGTCTGCCCCTGGCTGACGTTCTGGCCTCGGGAAACAGAAATTTTGCTCAAATGGGCATAAACGGTTTCGTGACCGTTACGGTGCCGGATGAAGACCACGTTGCCATAGCCGTTTTGAACGCCTGCAAACTCCACCACCCCATCGCCAACGGTCCGGGCTGGCGTGCCGGTGCTGGCCGCAAAGTCGGTGCCCAGGTGGGCGCGCCACTTGTGAACAACCGGATGAAAGCGCATTGAAAAACCACTGCTGATACGCGAGAACTCCACTGGCGAGCTCAAGTAGGCTCGGCGCAGACTTTTGCCGTCCAGGCTGTAATAGCCACCCTTGTGCGGGATGCCGGTCGCGTCCTGACCTGGCGGCTGAAACCACATGGCTTGAAAGCTTTTACCAGCATTGACAAATTCGGCCGACAGCAAGCGCCCCGTACGCAAGGCCTCGCCGTCCGCCTCCAGGGTTTCGTAGACAACATTAAAGCGGTCCCCCTTGCGCAGCGCCCGACGAAAATCAATATCGCCGGAGAAAATCTCAGCCAGCTGCACCGCCACCTTGTCAGGTATCCGCGCCTCGTCGGTGGCTGAAAACAACGAGGTCTGGATGCTGCCGCTGGCTAGGCGGACGGATGGCACATAGGGTGCGGATTCCAGCCTCGAAATCAATCCGGCTGCTGTACGCTCCACCACCAGGCGATTGAAATGCGCGCTGTCGTCACTTGGCCAGCGCATGCTGAGCTTGAGCAGTTGCTGGGTGTCGCTGGCCTCAACGGTGACATTTTTTCCGGGGCTACCACCCAACACCAACCGCGCCTTGCTGTCATGACGCAAAAAGGCCGCCGCTGCCGCATCGTCGACATTCAGGCGTTGGAGCAGGCTGTCTGCGGTATCACTGCTACGGGTGCTTTCAGTCCGGAACAGCTTAAATCGGAAATCGGCCAGCGCTTCAGACTGGGGCTGTGTTGGGAGCGTCTGTACCGCTTCGAGCACCTGGCGTACCGGCAGGCTGGCGGCGTCCGGCGCCAGGGGGGCCACGCCGAATGCCGTCACACCGGTACCCAATAGCAGCGCCGCAAGGCTGCCGGTTACCCGTTTGGGATGGCGACGCAGGCAATCGGCTAAATATGAAAGCAGTGGGATCGGGTCTGGCAGGCGCAAAGCAAATTTCCAACTAAAGTGCAGCAGGCTGCCAACTGTCAAAGTAAGCGTGCAAGAGCAGGTTCGAAAGACCGGAACCGCAGGGAGACGCGGCAGCCGGGTCGGGAAATACGGTAGACAATTAGCAACCTTCGCGCCAGAGTCGGCCGGATTGCTGGCGCCTTTAAAATAAAAGCCTTTGCCACAGCGCTTGAAGTATATCTGTCGGACAAGCCCTCGACATGAAAAACCCCTTATGAATCAAGAACTTGTTACAAAATACCCCGTGACCGAACGGGTTCGGCAGGCGCTAGCGGTCACGTTGCGAGGCTGCGACGAACTCATTCCGCAGGACGAATGGGTCAGAAAACTGGCCAGAGCAGAGGCCACGGGTATACCGCTGCGGGTCAAACTTGGCCTGGACCCGACTGCACCTGACATTCATGTCGGTCACACCGTGGTGTTGAACAAAATGCGTCAACTTCAGGATTTGGGCCACACCGTCATTTTTTTGATCGGCGACTTCACCAGCCTGATTGGCGATCCGTCTGGCCGAAACGCGACCCGACCACCGCTCACCGCCGAGCAAATTCAGCACAATGCCGAAACCTACTACCGCCAGGCCAGCCTGGTATTGGACCCGGCCAGGACCGAGATTCGTTACAACAGTGAGTGGAGCGACCCATTGGGTGCGCGTGGCATGATCGAGTTGGCTGCCAAATACAACGTTGCCCGGATGATGGAGCGCAACGATTTCCATGATCGCTTCCAGGCGGGCACGCCCATCAGCGTGCATGAGTTTTTATACCCACTGATGCAGGGTTACGACTCGGTGGCGCTCAAAAGTGATCTGGAGTTGGGCGGTACCGACCAGAAATTTAACCTGCTGATGGGCCGCCACTTGCAATATGAATACGGTCAGGAACCGCAGTGCATTTTGACCATGCCCCTGCTCGAAGGACTCGACGGCGTTGAAAAAATGTCCAAGAGCAAGAACAACTACATAGGCATTTCTGAGGATGCCAACACCATGTTCGCCAAGGTTCTCAGCATTTCCGATGTGCTGATGTGGAAATGGTTCACCCTGCTGTCCTTTAAGAGCGAGGCGGACATTGCCACCTTGAAGGCTGAAGTGGCGGCTGGGCGCAATCCCAAGGACGCCAAAGTCGCGCTGGCCCGGGAAATCACGGCGCGTTTTCACAGCGCTGCGGCCGCCGATGCGGCGGAGCAGGACTTTATCAACCGCAGCAAGGGCGGCGTGCCGGAGGACATTACCGAACTGTCGCTGTCTGGCGCTCCGCTTGGCATCACCGCATTGCTCAAAGCTGCCGGGCTGGCCCCTTCAGGCAGCGAAGCCAGCCGGCTAATCGACGGTGGGGGTGTACGGGTGGATTCCAGCGTGGTCAGTGACAAGGCACTCAAACTGGGCGCTGGAAGCTACGTGGTGCAGGTTGGCAAGCGAAAGTTTGTTCGCGTTAAATTGAGCTGAGCCCTCACGGGGCAGCGGAACCACCTGCCGGGCGAGTTCTCAGTTGAAAGTTGCATCCTTCACAATGCCAGCATGAAGTGGCCCAGCCCGCAATCCTTGACCCCGCAGCGCCTGTTGGCGGCCTCCGTCGTCGTCGCGGTGATCACCATCGTGCTCAAAACCTGGGCTTGGGTCATCACCGATTCTGTCGGCCTGCTGTCCGATGCGATGGAGTCCTTTGTCAACCTGGCCAGCGCCATATTTGGTCTGGCCATGGTCACGATTGCCCAGCGCCCGGCAGACGACGAGCATCCCTATGGGCATCACAAAGCAGAGTATTTTTCATCCGGCTTTGAAGGTGTCCTCATCATGGGAGCGGCGGCGGCCATTATCTGGGCGGCAACGCAACGCTTGTTGGACCCCCAACCTCTGCAGCAGGTAGGTTGGGGATTGGCATTGGTGCTGGTGAGCTCTGCCCTCAATGGATTGATGGCCGCGGTCATGTTTCGCTCCGCTAAAGTGCATCGCTCGGTGGCCCTGGAGGCCGACGCGCGACACCTGCTGACCGATGTCTGGACCTCTGTTGGCGTGGTGCTGGGCATTGGCGCAGTAGCGCTGACCGGCTGGCTCTGGCTCGACCCGCTGGTGGCGATAGGCGTCGCGCTGAATATTTTGTGGCAGGGCATTCACCTGATGTGGCGCTCGTCACAAGGCCTGATGGATGAGGCCCTGGAGCCGGCGCTGCTGGCCGATATTGATAAAACCCTTGACGAATTTCGGCACCACACGATCCGATTTGATCACCTGACGACCCGGTCGTCCGGCCAGCGCCGCTTTCTGGACATGCACATGCACATGCCTTCTGACTGGTCCCTGGGGCGGGCCGCTGCGGTGCGTGCCGATGTGGAGCAGGCCTTGATGCGGGCCGTGCCTGGATTGCGCGCCACCATCCAGTTGCTGCCCAACGACGTTGAAGCCCATCTCGGCGACGACATTGAACCGACCTGAACTGGGTGAGCCGGGTTTGCCTGTAGCCCATGCGTTCTTCGGCTTTATTTTGCGCCTGCTTCTTCCAGCATCTTCACCATCGCGGCATAGCCGCGCGACTTTGCCAACTGCAGGGGTGTGTTGCCCTGACGGTCCGTCAGTTTTAAATTTGCACCCGCGGCAATCAGGGCTTGAAGGGTTTTCTGATGCCTATGGCCTCCGTCGCCGAGCACCACCGCCTCGATTGCAGCGGTCCAGTGCAGATTGTTCACATGATCGAGCGGTGCGCCCGCAGCGATCAACTGTCGGACCACGCCGTCGTGGCCCAGATGTGCGGCCGCGATCAGCGCGGTGCCGTCATAGCGACTGGTGACCTGCCTGGCGCTGGCGCCGAGTGACAGCAGCACGCGCAACGTTTCCTCGTCATCTGCGACAGACGCAATCGTTACCCCGTCGTAAATGTCCTTGTCGAGCAAATCAATGCCAGCGCCAACCTTGACCAGCGCACGGATGGCGCCGCGCTGCTTCGCAAACGTTGCCACATGCAGCGGGGTGCGGCCGTTGCCGTCGCGGGCATTGAGGGCAGCCTTGGCAGCTGCGAGTTTTTCAATCTCAGCGACGTCACCTTTGAGGGCTGCGCTGTGCAGTCCCTTGTAGTTTGCGATTTCGGCAGCACTGGGGGCGACCTGGGCGGATACAGGGCCAGCCTCCAGGGCAACCAGCCCGCAGGCTGCCGCCAAGACCAGTTTTTTCAGGGCCAGGGACAGCCGAATAGGTCTAATTTGCATAGGTTGCTATGGCCAATCTTCATGGTAACGCTGCGGGGCCAGGATCAGCGGCGGTGGTGCAATTTCTGCATCATCGCATCCTTACCTAGCCCGCGCCAGTCCTTGGTGAAAGTGGGATTTGATCCGAAGTTCTGCTGCAGGGATAATTCTGACCAACCCTTCCCTGGTTATATTCCCGTTCCCTCAGGAGTTCTTGATGACCCATATTTCATTGATTTTCAAAGTCTTGGCGGGTGGATTGGCGATTGCCGCGTCATGCGGGGCAGCCATTGGTGCGGAGATTCAGGTGCTCAGCGCTGGCGCGATCGAACCCGGGCTGAAGGCCGCTGCTGCCGCGTTTGAAAAGCAGACCGGGCACACCACGCGCATCACCTTCAACACCGCGCCCGAGCTGCGCAAGCGCATGGAGGGCAATCCGGCATTCGACGTGGTGATCGCACCCCCTGCGGTGATCAATGACTTTGCCGGTAGCGGCAAGCTGCTGCCCGCGCGTGCGCCAGTGGGCCGGGTGGGCATGGGCGTGACAGTGAGGGACGGCGCTGCGGTGCCCGATATCTCGAATGCTGATGCGCTCAAACGCTCAGTGCTGGATGCGGAGTCCTTGGTGTTCAACCGCGCGTCCACCGGCCTGTACCTCGAAGGCCTGCTCAAAAAAATGGATATTTATTCCCAGGTTGAAGGCAAGACCACGCGCTACCCCGATGGCGCGGCGGTGATGGAACACGTCATCAAGGGCAAAGGGCGTGAAATTGGATTTGGCGCGATCACCGAAATCCTGCTCTACCAGGGCAAGGGGCTCAAGCTGGTCGGTCCGGTGCCGGCTGAAGTGCAAAACTACACCTCGTACACGGCGGCACCGTTGGCCTCGGGGACGCAGGCAGTATTGGCGCAAGAGTTTGTGGCTTTTCTTTCGGGCCCTGTCGGCAAGCCGTTGTTTGTGGCGGCCGGCGTCACCGACTAAGGACCTGGCTTGAAAGCTGTGCTGCAGCGCGTGGCCGACGCGCGTGTGGTCATTGGAGGTGAGACGGTTGGCCAGATCGGTGCCGGCTTGCTGGTGCTGCTCTGCGCCGAGTGCGGCGATACCGAAACCCAGGCCGACAAGTTGCTTGCCAAAATTTTGAAGCTGCGAATATTTTCAGACGAAGCAGGCAAGATGAACCGAAGTGTTCAGGACCTGGACGGTACGGGTTTGCCCGGCGGTCTGCTCATCGTGAGCCAGTTCACGCTGGCCGCCGATGCATCGGGTGGCAACCGCCCCAGCTTCACCGGTGCCGCACCACCAGAGGTAGGACGCAAGCTGTACGACTACTTTGTGGCTCAGGCACGGGCTGCACATTCCAAGGTCCAGACCGGCCAGTTTGGCGGGGACATGCAGGTGCATCTGGTCAATGACGGGCCGGTCACGATCCCGCTGCAGATCAGTCCGGAAATTTAAATTGCTATAAATTAAATAGCATATGAGGTAGCACCGACGTCTGCTATCGCTCGTCAGACATCACGCTCTTGGCGTCGGAGTACCACATGGGTGGCTTTCTCCGACGCAAGAAACTGAACGCATTCGTATCCCAAGGCGCGCACGTCCATCCCGTCGAACAGTCGCTCTCCGCTGCCCAGAACGACTGGCGAGATAGCGATGTGCAGCTCATCAATGAGGCCCGCGCGAAGGTATTGCTGGATCGTGTCAGCGCCGCCGCCAATGCGCACATCCATTGCCTTGGCTGCGTCGCGCGCCCGCTCAAGCGCCTCGTGAATACCACCCGTAACGAAGTGGAAGGTTGTTCCGCCTTCCATCTGGATGGACTCTCGCGCGTGATGCGTCAGGATGAAAGTGGGCACGTGATAAGGCGGGTTGTCGCCCCACCAGCCTTTCCAGTTCATGTCGCGCCAGGCGCCGCGAACCGGTCCGAACATGTTTCTTCCGAGAATCCAGGCGCCGACATTCTGGAAGCCTCGCGCAGCGAAGTCGTCATCGATCCCCGTTGTGCCGCTGTCGGCGCCAAACAGGG
>JANOLL010000514.1:0-3094 GCA_031419775.1 Polaromonas sp.
CGAACCACCCGGCCCTGTCGGACGACGAGCACATCTGCCCTCATGCGTCGGGCTAAATGTCAGGTAAGGCGTACCAAGCCGTCGCCGCCGTAGTCCTAAACTCAGGCCTAAAGCGTGACCCCGGCGGTCATTCCAAGGTACTTCTCCAGAACACCCAGTTCAGCAATCGAAGGTGATCCCTTACCTGCAATCACGGCATAAATGTTTCCCATAAAGCCGTCTCGGGGGTAATAGCTGAGGTAGCCCCAGCCGATGAGCATTTGGTTAAAAGTGCTGGGTGACAGGCTGGCACTTGCACCCGCGACAAGCGTTGAATTCACACGCAGTTTTTGGGAGCCCGGTGCGGACGTCAACGAAACGACTGAGGGGGTGTTGACCGCGAGCCTGGTTGGACTGGTCAACTGCACAGTCTGTCCGTTGGCATCGATCCAGGTAGCACCCGGACAGCTATTGGTGAAATTCAGCTCGGACTTGAAAAGAGCTTCGGTCTGCGAGGCTTGAAACAAAACCCCGGTGTTGTATTGCCCGGGAACACTTACTGCAGCAATGGCAAAGTGGGCATCCTCAATGTTGTAGGCGATCCGGTTGGTTGGGTTGGGCTGAATGCCTGGCATGGGGACCGACTTCTTGCACCAAAGTCCCCATGTGTTGTAAACCGTATGGTCCGAGTGCTTCTTGCCATTGGTCTCACGCATCACCGGTACCGACATGGTGCCCATTCCGCCGTCGGATTTGTTGACCCAATTAAGCATTTCCATTGCATTGCCAGGCTTCGATCCGTAGCCGGAGTCCGAGACCGCACGTACCGGATCCCCCGCGGCCGCGGGTGCGCCCTGCATGTAATCGGTATGGGCGTCGTTCATATCCCATTTGGAAGCGTTGTATTTGGCCAGGATCGCCAGAGCCGCGTCCTGAAGACTGGTGGCAGCGTAAGCGGCTGGGTCACTCAGTGAAAAAACCTTGCGCGGAGGCGGAACTTGACCAGAAAGCTGCCCGTCGCTGGTGTAAGTCAAAGTGGCCACCCGGTTGACCTGGGGCACAAAGGTGTAGCTGTCTTGACCGTTGGCCCCAGCTGGAATCGTCAACAACGACTTGCTGAAGGAGCCGCCGTTGTTCGACGTCACCGTGAGACTAACGGGGCTGGCTAGATTGCCTCGGGCATACACCGTGACGGTCACTGGCGTTCCAGCCAGCGCGTAGCCTGGACCATCATCAAACAGCGTAGCCTTGACCACCCCGACTGCCGCCTTCAGTGGCCCGGACACCAGGGGCTCAAGCGTCTTGCCCTGATGCCAGCCCGGGACATGGTTGATCGCGTAATTGTGAATTGGCCAGTGGTTACCACCCATCCAACTGTAGATTTCACAACCCGTGCTGCAAGCGTAATTCATGGCGGCGGCAAACATGGTTTGCCACCTGATGTCATCGACCGGCATGCCCACTTCTGTCAAAGCCAGTTTGACACCATTGGCCTTCGCCCAGTCGGTCGCGATTTTGATGCGGTCGACACCCGTCGATGCGGTGATCGCGCCGACGCCAAATCCAGCACTGTAATTCTTGGCCAGCTCGGTCTCGTAGTCGAAGGATGCACCGTTGCTAAAGGCGTCCAGATACATGTGGACTTCGTAGATCAGGTTGCTGCCCAGCAGCGGAAAACCGGGATTGCTGGTCGCAATCGACATGGCCGAATCCCATTGATTACCGGCCACATAAATAGGCTTGACGATGTCCACGGCGCGAATCGCATGAATCGCCGCCTGCGCGAAAATAGGCCAGATGGTGAGGTCTTCCTGGCCGCTGTACGGGGGCGCGTCGTAAACGCCGGTAATGCCGCCCGCGACAGGCATGTCGTGCGGCTCGTTCATCAAACCGTAGCCACCAAAGCCCGGATGCGAGGCCCACTTTGCGGCCACACGTGTCCAGAAGTCTGTGAAATTGGCCCGGGTCAGCGTGGCGCCACCGGCCAGGGAAAAAATCTTCACGCACACTTGCGTGTTATCGCTGGTATACGGCCGAAGCAAGGGATCTGTCGGCACACGCAGAGACAGCACTGATCCATCGGTTTGGTACTTGAAGTCCTGATAGCGGCAGTAGTTATGCAGGTCGATGATGCACTGAATACCTGCTGCGGCGTGGGCATCGAGCACTCCCGTGATGTAGGACTCGTAGTCCGGATGAAAGGCACCTGGGCTACCAATGGCCGCCACAGCGGCTGCGTTGGCGACGGTAGTGTTCAACATCGGTTGCAGCAATTCCCATTGAATGGGCAAACGGTTTTTGGAATAACCGTTGGCAGCCAGATAGCTCACGTCGGCCGCCCGCGGGACCGTAAAGTTCAAATTGGGCGCTGTGCTCAGGCCATAGCGCAGCCCTGGCTTGGCCCATTCCATCCCGGAAAGGTTGGTGCCTCCGGGGAAGCCCATCATGGGCGCAGGCACGGGCTCCGGTACCGGACTGGGTGCCGGGGCGGGGGCCGGGGCTGGCGCGGGAGCCGGTGCTGACGTCCGTCTGCGGGGATTTCCCTTGGAAGAGGCCAAACCCACCGCGCCCACAGTGGTGACAGCTAAGGCGGCTTTAGAAAAATCACGTCTATGCATGAGGACCTTACAGATTGGTTGGCTGGGGCGTCGGCGATGAACTGCCGAGCGCGGCGTAGCCAGACTGTCAGCGCCCTCGCCCGACTTACATCTGTATGTGCGCTGGCCCACATAACTTGTAGGAAAACACCTACATCTGTTAGTGGGCGCGGCCACATAGTGACCGAGGTGTTACTTGTACAGGTCAACTAGGAGGGGAAAGCGCGTGCCGAAGCGGATTTAAAGCTTCATTGAAAGCTGATATAGCCTCTTGGCAGAACGCTCAAGGGACTGTGGAGGTCGCACGCAAGATCTACAGGGCACACATTAAACGTAACGATCAGCCGTAAATTGCAATGAAACCCAACGGGGCGTTCACAACTTAACGCGATTTGTCATGAAATCAGGCAAAACCGCCTGGCGTCATTTTTTTGGCTCGCCAAGCCCTTCTCGTATCGTCGGGTAGCGTAAAACCAGCCGGAGCTCCCGCTTCAGTCTCTCGTTGTCGAGGCGCCTTG
>JANOLL010000515.1:0-1543 GCA_031419775.1 Polaromonas sp.
GTGGGTGAAACCGGCCAGCATCACGTGGTCGAGCTGATTGAGCTGGTCCACCAGCGCGCCCTTGATATGCGGATGGCCGTGGCCAAACAGATTGACCCACCAGGAACTGATGCCGTCCAGATATCGTCGGCCCTCAAAATCGTAGAGCCATACGCCCTCGGCTCGCGCTATGGGCAGCATCGGTTGGGTTTCGTGCAGCTTCATCTGCGTGCACGGGTGCCAGACATGCCGCAGGCTGCGCTCGACCATCGATTGATTGTTCATGGTTCTCTGAGCTTGATGAACTGCCGGCCGCTGCTGCAGGGCTCAGGTAGGCGTATAAGCCAGCCTCACGTAAATCGGCGCAAATGCCTCGGCTTG
This sequence comes from Polaromonas sp., assembly GCA_031419775.1. GTDB lineage: Bacteria > Pseudomonadota > Gammaproteobacteria > Burkholderiales > Burkholderiaceae_C > Polaromonas. Next base: position 361 of record JANOLL010000515.1, read on the forward strand.
GGTGACATCGAGCAGGCCTTCCTTGGACAGCTCCAGCAGCGCGATAAAGGTCACCACCAGTACCGGCATGCCGCGCGCGGCGTCGAACAACTCGTCAAACTCGACAAATTTTCGGCCTTGCAACTTGCGCAGCACGATGCTCATGTGTTCGCGCACCGAGAGCTCTTCACGGCTGATAACGTGATGCTGTACCAGCCGAGCCCGCTTGACGATATCGCGCCACGCTTCCTGCAGGTCCACCACGTTGACGTCCGGAAAGCGTGGCTGCAGGGATTGTTCAACGTAGACCTGCGCACGCAAAAAGTCACGACCGAATTGCGGCATCTCGTTGAGCTTGTGGGCCGCCAGCTTGATCTGCTCGTACTCCAGCAGGCGACGCACCAGCTCGGCCCGCGGATCTTCGGCTTCTTGCCCTTCGGGCTGCCGCTTGGGCGGCAGCAGCATGCGTGACTTGATTTCGATCAGCATGGCCGCCATCAGCAGGTATTCGGCGGCCAGCTCAAGGTTGGTGGCGCGAATCTCGTCCACATAGGTCAGGTACTGGCGCGTGACCGCGGCCATGGGGATGTCCAGAATATTGAAGTTCTGCTTGCGGATCAGGTAGAGCAGCAAGTCCAGCGGGCCTTCAAAGGCCTCCAGAAACACCTGTAGCGCATCCGGTGGGATGTACAGGTCGTGCGGCATGGCAAAAAGCGGTTCGCCATACAGCCGCGCCAGGGCAACCTGGTCAATCACGACCGGCATGTGTGCAGTTGACTCCTCCGTCGGCAGCCACTGGCCTGCCTGGCGCCCGCCTTCTGGTACGGATAGGGTGTTGGGAGAAGAGTTGAAAGGAGCCATGGAGACCAGGCAATAAACAATAATGCGCTATTGAAAATATAGCGATGTATGACCGTACGACGCTAGCTCAGGGCAACTTTGATGTGCTTATAGGCTCAACGGCCATTGGGGTGGTTGCTGGTGCCGTAAACGTAGGCTGGCTGGGAAATGCGAGCGTCGTCGTAATCCGCCTGAGCCTCGCGATTGAGGTTTTTATCCCATAACAGGGCTCTGCCCGCACGTTGCTCGGCTTCCAGGGTAGGTTTGTTGGCCTTAAGCTGGTCAATGAACTGGGTGGCTTCAGAGGTGTAGTCGGGGCGGCGAAAAAAGGACATGGGTCTAAACTACCAAGTATGTGTTGTGC
>JANOLL010000516.1:0-8947 GCA_031419775.1 Polaromonas sp.
ACTCACGCACCGCATCACGCAGCGCATCAATATCCTCGCCGAGTTGAAAGTCAAGGCCTGGAAGGTCGTTCATGATGGGGCTTTCAATAAAGAGCTGTCGAAGAGGACATCCACATTTGCTGGCCGGGCGGATCAAACGGCGTGGTGGCCTCTCAGTAAGTTCGGGGAACGGGCATGATGGTTTGCTGCATCACGGCGCAAGCGCTTTGCTTGCCAGCCGCATCCACATGGAACACATCAGCGGTGGTCACGACAATACGTTTGCCGGCGCGTATAACCCGCCCGGTTGCGCGGAGTTCGCCACCTTTGAAAGCAGCCAAAAAATTGACTTTGTATTCCACCGTGGTCACCTCCGTGTCAGCGCCCAGCATGGTCATGGCGGCATAGCCGCCGGCGATGTCAGCCAGGGCACCCATCGCGCCGCCGTGAAACCCGCCTTGCTGCTGGGTCACACGCTCAGAATACGGCAGCGCCACCTCACACAGCCCCGGCTCGACTCTCAACAAACGCGCGCCCCACTGCTGCATCAGTCCCTGGCGCAGGAAGCTGGCCTCGATGCGTTCAAAGAGAGAAAGGGGTGGGTGCGATGCTGACATAGGTGAAAGTAGCTTCCTGTTGCCGGTTCATCATCGGGACTTCTCGGTCTTGCCCAACAGGGCCTGAGCCTCTTTTTCGTGCGTCCGGAGCTCGTCCAGGTTGGCCTGAAGGTCACGCATTTGTGCTTCCAGCTTTTCCCGGTGTCCGGTCAGAATGGCAAGAAATTTCCGCAACTGGGGAGCTGTGTCACGCGGACTGTCGTACGAATCGATAATTTCTTTAGCCTCTATCAAAGACAGTCCCAAGCGCTTGGCCCGCAGGGTGAGTTTGAGTCGGGTCCGGTCGCGCGCCGTGTAGACCCGGTTCCGCCCGCCTGGTCCCGCGCGCTGGGGTTGTAACAGGCCCATGTCTTCGTAAAACCGCATCGCTCGGGTGGTCAGCTCAAACTCTTTTGCCAGATCACTGATGGAGTATGTCGTCGCCATGGTGGTGCAAGTTAGTGCCGCGCTGGCTGATTCAGGCCGCCTTTGTCCCCGGAGTCAGAACTGTTTGACGTTGACGTAAACGTCAGCTGTTGGACGATAGTACCTGAACGCTGGGAGCCTGCGGAAGGGCCATGAAAAAACTGGCACCCGTTGCACCGGTTTGAGCCCACTGACGGCCACTATGGTGGGCTGCGACGCGCTTGACGATGGCCAATCCCAGACCATGACCCGGAAACTCTGCCGACGAGTGCAGCCGCTGGAAGGCAGTAAAGAGCTTGTCGCTGTAGGCCTTGTCGAAGCCACTCCCGTTATCCGACACCCTCAGCACCAGCTCGCCCGGTTCGACACCGGGCTGCAAACCGACCTTGATCCAGCCTTCGGATTTCTTGGATGTGAATTTCCAGGCGTTATCCAGCAGACAGGTCAGGGCAATCACCAGCAGATTCCTGTCGCCCCACAGTGGCAGACTGGATTCCATCTCAAACGTCACCTTTCGACCCGGATCATGCCGCCGCAAATCGTCGATCAGCAAACGACAGACAGGTGCCAGGTCGACCGCTGCGGGGGTTCCGGCCAGCTGCGGCAGCTGCGCCAGCGTTCGCAGGTCATCGACCAGCTTGGCCATCTGGCGGGTGCTGGCGCGAATCCGGTCAACAAAATGGCGTCCGCTTTCATCGAGCACGGAGGAGTATTTGTCACTCAAAATGGCCGCAAAGCCGTTGACCGCGTGAAGCGGAGCCTGCAGATCGTTGGAAAGTGCGTAAGTGAAGGCGCTGAGGTCGCGGTTGGCGCTTTTAAGATCGCGCTGCGATTTGGCCAGCTCTTGCTCCATTGCCAAGTTGACTCGGCGTAGGTTACGTTCGGCCAGATGCCGGTCCGCCACATCCACAATGCTCACCAGCACGGCACGGTGCCCTTCCCAATTGACGTGCCCGCAGGCCAGTTCAACCAGCACCAGCTGCCCATCCCGCTTTTGCTGTTTGCACAGCTGCGGCTCGAGCGCTCCTGCGTTCATACCGGCGGCTGCGTCCAACGAGCTCAGCAGTCCGGCGTCTGCTTCATCCGGGAACAGCTCGCCCAGGCTAAGGGCCAGGAATTCACTGCGTGAATAGCCATAAAACTCAGTGGCAGCCTGGTTGACCGCCAGGATGCTCAGTGACCTGGCGTCAAAAATCCACATCGCATTGGGATTGATCTCAAACAAAAGCTGGTTGTAGCGGTCACTGTCTTCCAGCAGCTGCTCCAGCTTTTGCGAGGAACCCACGTCGCGAATTGAGATGACATAGTCTGCTGCCTCCCGCCTGAAGGTGTACTGGATCCATCGGTCTTCAAAACGGTCGTGGGCGACAAAGGCGTATCGGTGCTGGGTAGTCAGGGCTTTCAGCGTGGGCCGCTGGTAAAGCTCAGTGATGGTCTCGGGCACGGCATCCCAAAAGTCGCGTCCCTCCAAGTCGGGCAACGGACAATTCAGCAGGTCAACGGCCCGGCTGTCAATGGCGATGATGTCCCAATATTCGTTGAGCCGGATGGTGCCGCCGTCAGCGGGCTCCAGCGGCGCCAGCAGACGCGAATAACCGGTCACTGCCGACTTGTCGCCCTGGTTACTGCCGCTCAGACGCGCCACCAAAGATCTACGGCTGAGGTTGGCCATCGTTCTTGGCAGGCTCTGCCTGGGCAGACCGTGCGCTTGCGTCCACATGAGCGGGACGCTGGGTGCGCGATGGGGGTCGTTGCACGGCCCCCCGCCACTTGATGTTGGCCGTTACCAGGGCTGTCAGGTAGCCTTCGAGCCAGTCGAAATTGACGGGCTTGGTCAGCAGGTGGGCGTGTGTCGGAAGCCCTCCGCGCGCCTCGATCGCCTCGGGCGCCAGCCCGCTGATGACCACGATCTGCATTTCTGTCAGCTGCTGGTTGCGCTGGAGGACCTTGAGCATTTCGATTCCATCCACGCCGGGCATGGACAGGTCGGTAATCAATAGATCCGGCCGCATGCTGGCAATGTCCATCATGGCTTCCAGCGCAGAAGGCATCCAGGTGCAGTCCACCGGAAGATCCCACTCGCCAAATTGGGCTTGGTAAAGCTCACGCGTCACCTCATCATCTTCAACCAGCAGCACACGCAGGCGGCTTTTGGGGTCAACGTCTGCCCGGGCCAGTTGCGGACTGTTTTTGGCAAGGTAGGCATTGATGGAGTTCAGCGCAATGCGGCGATGGCCGCCGAGCGTTTTCCAGGCCTCAATTTCGCCTTTCTCAACCAAAGCCTGGACGGTGGCGACCGAAAGTCCCAACAATTTGGCAGCGTAGCTCGTTCCGCAATAGTCCTCACTTGAAAAATCTGCTGCCGTGATGGCATCTTCAAAGGATTTAAGCTTGGTCGGCATAATGCCCTGCGAATGGTTAGGAATTGTCGTTTGTAGTGTTTTAGTCAATTTTAACAGCTTGAATTTCGGAATTTCTGTGGCCTCAGCTCACAAAATCAAGGATTTACCCTTGCGAGGGAAGGACGAGCCGCATGCTGGTGGAAAGTGAGAGCGTCGGCCTTTGACTCAGGCGGCGTCCCGCAAAGGGGCGGCTACCGGTGTAATAGCACTTTGAATCTCTGTGAAGCCCAGCACGAGCAGATCGAGCGGTGACGATTGGGCCGAACATGCATGACCCGGCCGAATCAGGCTCAACCCAATACAACCGTCTCGTTGACGCCCAGCCAAAACGCCTGCACGCGGTTGAGTTTTTCCGTGAAGTCGCCAAAATCCACAGGCTTGCGTACAAAGCCATTGGCTCCGCCCTGGTAGCAGGCCAGGATGTCGGACTGTTCGCTTGAAGATGTCAGCATGACCACCGGCACCAGAGCCGTGAGCGGGTTACTGCGTACACTGCGCAGCACATCCAAGCCAGAGAGTTTGGGCAACTTCATGTCCAGCAAAATCAGCGACGGCTGCCTTTGGGTGTCGCGTCCTGCCTCGCTGCCGCGCCCGAACAGAAAATCCAGTGCCTGTGCGCCATCACGGGCCACGGCGATCTCAGCCGTTACGCCGTGTTCTTTAAGCGTCAACACGGTCAGCTCCAAATGGTCGGGATTATCTTCGACCACCAGTATCATTTTGTTCTTCACTCAAGCGCCTTTTGTACTTTTATCATTTTTGTAATGAAGATATCAGATTCATACTATTACAACTTTTTGCCGATCGCAACAGATTTAATTGCAAAACAGCTAGTACGCCTACCAAAGCGGCACGGATTCATTTTTGAGTTGGCCGCGCAGGGCCGCGTAGTCGGGAACCACCGTTCTCACGGTATCCCAGAAGCGCGGACTGTGGTTCATGACGCGCAAATGACTCAGTTCATGAACCACTACATAGTCAATCACCGCCTGCTTGAAATGAATCAGCCGCCAGTTCAGGCGAATTGATCCGTCAGCGTTGGCGCTGCCCCAGCGCGTGCCTGCGCTGGACAGACTCATCTTTCGCCACTGTACGCCCAGGTGGGGGGCAAAATGGGTGAGGCGCTCCGTGAACAGACGTTTGGCTTGCCGCATCAGCCAGGCCTGGACCGCGTCACGAATCTGATCTGAACTGGCGTTGTGGCTCAGGCCGATGTGCAAGGTCAGTTGTGTCACGCCCGGCAAAGCCGGCGCACCGCCGCTTTTCAGCTCCGCCCCGACGCCGCCAAATGCATGGCGGGGATCCAACACCACGATGACCTGTTCCCCTAAAAAGGGCACCACGCAGCCGTCTTTCCAGTCGATTCGGGCGGATTCCAGACGTTGGTGTCGCTCGCGGGTCTCTTGAAGTTTTTTCAGGATCCAGCCGGATTTTTCGCGAATCGCCTTGTCTATTTCAATCAAGGGTACCCACCTTGGCGCGCTGACCGTCAATCCCTCGGCTCCGACCGAAAAGCCAATCGTGCTGCGCTTGCCGCGCCTGAACCTGAAAGCCACGAGGATACCGTCCAGCGAGGCCTCGCGCGTCGCCTGCGGATGGCGAAAGGTGGCGGGCGCCAAGGCCTCTTGCAACGACTGGGGCTGACTCGAAGCCAAATTAGCAAATGCTACTTTTTCAATAGCAAACTGTTGTTTATTTTCCTGCGCTGGCGGGCCTTTTTTAGCATTTTTCAGGCTTGGGGAGGTGTCTCCGGGAGACGGCCGGGCCAACGCTGGCTCAAAAAGGTCAAGGGTAAAGCGAAGCAGGCCTTGCATCATGGCAGTTTAGTGCGGGGCCGAAGGTGCCGGCAACGCATAGGCTTCGGGGTCGAGGCGGTGCATCTCGGCCTCTATCCAGGTCTCGACTTCTAGCATCAGTTCATCGGGTTTGCGGCCGACGCTGTCAATAGGTTTGCCAATTGAAATATCGACCACCCCCGGCGTTTTGATAAACGCTCTGCGAGGCCAGCACTTGGCCGACGTCACCGCGACCGGAATCACAGGCGCTCCAGTCTCGATGGCAAGGCGGGTGCCGCCAGACTTGTAGACGCCCTTTTGGCCGCGTGGAATTCGCGTGCCCTCGGGAAACATGATGACCCAGGTGCCCTGGCTCATCAACCGCTTGCCCTGCGCCACTACCTTGGCAAAAGCCTGGGTGCGCTGGCTGCGATCAATGTGAATCATGTCCATGCGCGCCATGGCCCAGCCAAAAAACGGGATGTACAACAATTCCTTTTTGAACACATAGGCCAAAGGGTGGGGCATGACCGTCGGCATGCACAGCGTCTCCCAGGTGCTTTGGTGCTTGACCAGCAACACAGCGGCGCTGGTTTTGCCAGTGGGCAGATTTTCAAGCCCGGTCACCCGGTTCTGGATACCCAGGATGACCGTGCCGCCTCGTACGGCCACACGCAGCCAGCCCGCACACATCCAGTACATGGTGGTGCTGCTGACAAACACGGAAGCAATGATGACAAAAATCGCCCACGGGACCACCGTGATGGCCATCCAGAGAAGGTGCAGGACAGAACGAATCAGGGGCATCTCAGAGGTGTCCGGTCAGAAAGGAAAGCAGTCGGTCAGGATAGCGACGGTTTTAATGCCGGCGTGCTGCCCGGCGCCGGCACAGAACCCGGCGGGGCCGAGCGGTCGAGTATGAAGTCGGCAAACGCCGACAGGTCGTTATGGCAAACCGTACCGAGAGGCAACCCTTCAGGCGGGCCGCCGACACGGTAGGCGGCCGACTTGCCGGTGAGAACCAAATGCGGCTCACAGCCGGCGGCGACGCCTGCCTGCAGATCACGCAGGGAGTCGCCCGCAGTTGGCACACCTTTGAGCGGTACACCAAAGCGCGCACCGATCTGGTCAAACAGGCCTGGCAGTGGCTTGCGACATTGGCAGCTTTCCTCCGGGCTGTGCGGGCAATAAAACACGGCATCGACCCGTCCGCCCGCAGCCGCCAGCATTTTGTACATCTTGGTGTGTATGGCGTTCAGTGCCGCCACATCAAACAGTCCGCGCCCGAGGCCCGACTGGTTGGACGCAATCACCACATGCCAGCCAGCGTGGTTAAGCCGTGCAATCGCCTCGATCGCACCAGGCAGCGGCTGCCATTCGTCAGGTGTCTTGACGAAGTCGTCGCTATCGGCGTTGATCGTGCCGTCGCGGTCGAGGATGATCAGTTTCATGGCTTGAGGTCCCAGGTTTTACACCGCCAATTTCGACAGGTCCGCTATCCGGTTCATCGCTGCATGCAGGGTGGCCAGCAGGCCCAGGCGGTTCAGGCGCACATCGATCTGCTCGGCGTTGACCATGACCGTGTTGAAAAAGTCATCGACCGGTGCGCGCAAAGCGGCCAGGGTCTGCAGCGAGGCGGTATAGTCGACCGCATCAAACTGGGCGTCGGCTTTGGGCAAAACACCCATCATCGCTGCGTACAGCGCAATTTCTGCAGGCTCCGTGAGCAACACCTCACTGACATGCGCGTCGGCCTTGTCGGCCTTTTTGAGGATGTTGCCGATGCGTTTGTTGGCTGCAGCAAGCGCCGGGGATTCGGCCAGGGCGGCAAAGCTGCGAACCGCTTCAAGGCGTTTGGGCACGTCGGCAAGACGCTCCGGATTTTGTGACAGCACCGCATCAATTTCCTGTGCCGTGAAGCCTTGGTCCCGGAGCAGTCCCTCAAAGCGATCGTAGACAAACTTGTACATCGACTGCACCGTCGAATCCGGCACAGTCAAGCCTTTGAACGCCAGGGTGCCGCAGGCAGTCAAACCAGACAGGTCGAGCGGCAGTTCTTTTTCGACCACGATGCGAATCACGCCAAGTGCATGTCGCCGCAATGCAAAGGGGTCTTTATCACCCGTCGGCAAATTGCCGATGCCAAACATGCCGACCAGCGTCTCCAGCTTGTCGGCCAGCGCCACCACCACGCCCACATCGTTACGCGGCAGGATGTCTCCGGCAAAGCGCGGCTTGTAGTGGTCTTCAATCGCGTCGGCGACTTCTGCACCCAGCCCGTCATTGAGCGCGTAGTAGCGGCCCATCGTGCCTTGCAGCTCCGGGAACTCGCCCACCATGTCGGTGACCAGATCGGTCTTGGCGAGCAGCGCGGCCTGATCGGCTTTGTGCGCCAGTGCCTGCCCGCCCAGCTGGTGGCCAATTGCTTTGGCGATAGCCCGAACACGTTCGACCCGCTCACCCTGGGTGCCCAGTTTGTTGTGATAAACGACTTTCCCGAGCCCTGCCACCCGCGACGCCAGCGTTTTCTTGCGGTCCTGGTCAAAGAAAAATTTGGCATCTGCCAGGCGCGGCCGCACTACGCGCTCGTTGCCCTGAATGACGGCGCTGGCATCGACGGGGCTGATGTTGCTCACCACCAAAAACTTGTTGCTCAACTTGCCGGACGCTTCAAGCAGCGGAAAATATTTTTGGTTGGCCTTCATCGTAAGAATCAGGCACTCCTGCGGCACATCCAGAAATTCTTTTTCAAACTCGCAGACCAGCACGTTGGGCCGTTCGACCAATGCGGTGACCTCATCGAGCAATGCATCGTCGTCAATGGCTGTCACGCCGCCGCCCACTTTCGCCGCAGCCGCCGCAAGCTGCCGGGCAATCTCTGCCTTGCGTTCAGAAAAGCTGGCAATCACGGCGCCGTCTTGTCGCAAGGCTTCGGCATAACTGTCCGCGTCGTTGAGCAACACCGGGTCCACCCGGGCTTCAAAGCGGTGACCGTGCGTGGTATTGCCCGCCTTTAGACCAAGCGCCTCAACCGGCACGATGGTGCTGCCATGCAGCGCCACCAGCCCGTGCGCGGGCCGCACAAATTTCACATCGCTCCAACCATCGGCCAGTTGGTAGGTCATGACCTTGGGTATGGGAAGTTTCGCAATCGCCTCCTGCAAGGCCTTTTGCAAGCCGTCGTCCAAGGTAGCACCCTGGACATGGCTGTCATAGAACAGTGCTTCAGCCTTGCCGTCCATGGCTTTTTTCAAACCTGCCACTGCCGACGCATCGGCACCCAAGGCTTGCAGCTTTTTCAGCAGAGCAGGTGTGGCGTTGCCCGAGGCATCCAGACCCACCGCTACCGGCATGAGTTTTTGCGACACCGCTTTGTCGGCGGCCTGCGGGGCTATAGAGCTAATGTGGGCAGCGAGTCGGCGCGGTGAGGCAAACGAGGTGAGTATGGAATCAGCAGCCGTCAGCCCCTGCGCCTTGAGTTGCTCGAACAGCACGCCAGCAAACGCCTCGCCCAGCTTTTTGAGTGCCTTGGGCGGCAGCTCTTCCACAAACAGTTCAACCAGAAGGTTCTTCATCGTCATGCTCAAGCGGCCTTCTTGGTCAGCTGTTCCACCCACTCGCGCGGCGCCATCGGAAAGCCCAGGCGTTCGCGGCTTTCGTAATAGCACTGCGCCACCGCACGCGCCAGGTTGCGAATGCGGCCGATGTAAGCGGCTCGCTCGGTCACGCTGATCGCACCGCGGGCATCGAGCAAATTGAAACTGTGCGC
>JANOLL010000517.1:0-1731 GCA_031419775.1 Polaromonas sp.
CCAGCCGAAAGCAGGCTAAGTGTGACGGCCACAGGTAGGGCGTGACGAAAGATCGAACGGCTTTTTTGTTCCTTAAGCATGATGATTCCTTTGCTGGCAGCGTGCGCGCGTCGATGGGCAAAAGAGCATGACGCAAAAGAAAGCCTGTGTAGGCAAGTCCATCAGCCTGCGATAGCTGAATGGCTGTCAGCTTGTGGGAATCGGCGTCTCGGTGGCGAAACCCCCTTTTTACCTTGTCAGTGAAGACAGGCAGACAGCCATGTTGCTCTCCCTGACCTGGTAAGTCAACGTCCATTCAACCACCCTACGCAGATGGTCAAATCCCACCGCCGAGCCTGTCAGGACGCATCAAAAGCCCCCTGCAGCCATTCGATCGAGGCCGGACTTCCGATTCCCGCTACCCCCTGCACCAACACCACATCAAAGCGGCAAGGCGGCAGGCTGGCAAAACGCATCAGAAAATGCCGGGCGGCAAAGATAATTCTCCGTTGTTTGACAGTGCTGATGCTGGCAGCTGCGCCGCCGTGCGAGCGGCTGGAGCGCTGGCGAACTTCGACAAACACCAGGGTGCCGTCTGGTGAGCGCATGATCAGGTCAATCTCGCCGCCGCCGCGCCCGGGTGTCCGATAATTGCTTTCCACCCACTGGAGTCCGGCCTGGAGCAGATAGTCCCGCGCAAGGCCTTCCGCCGCATCGCCGCGCTGCTTGGTGGTAATCTGACCAGCCGCCTGATGAGTACCATCCGCCCGGATGGTCATCGCATCGACCGGGCCCAAAAGCGGCTTCGCAACCTGTTTTCTGGAAAACCACATTGAACGCTTCCTTCGACTTGGCACGCAGCGCGGCAGACGCCGCGGCGGGCATGCAGCATTATCCGGAAAGCACGCTTTATGTGGTGGCCACGCCGATCGGCAACCTGGCCGACATCAGCCTGCGAGCCTTGCATGTGCTGCAACTGGCCAGCGCCATTGCCTGCGAAGACACGCGCCACACCCAGGGTCTGCTGCGTCAATATGGCATAGAAAAGCCGCTGCTGGCCGTGCACGAACACAATGAGGTTGAAGCCGCCGTGGGCGTGGTGGATCGTCTGGCGCGCGGTGAGCGCGTGGCTTATGTCAGCGATGCCGGCACGCCGGCGGTCAGTGACCCCGGCGCGCGCCTGGTGGCCGCCGTGCGACATGCCGGCTTGCGTGTCATGCCCCTGCCCGGTGCCAGCAGCGTGACCACTGCGCTCAGCGCAGCCGGTATCAGCGGTGACTCGGGCTTTGTGTTTGCGGGCTTCTTGCCCAGCAAGGCGGGCGAGCGCGATGTGGCGGTAGCGCAGCTGCAAAATGAGGCACGCGCAGTCGTCATCATGGAAGCGCCGCACCGCATCGAGGCGCTGGCGCTCGCACTGAATCCGCTTGGTGACAGGCCGGTCACCGTGAACCGCGAACTGACCAAGCAGTTCGAGGAAATCGCCACACTGCCGGCCAACCAGCTTCCGGCCTGGCTGGCTGCAGGACCGCAACGTCTGCGCGGTGAATTCGTGCTGGTCGTGCATCCGGCGCTGAGCGCCCAGCCACGCGACGATGGCAGCCGGGTGTTGCAGCTTTTGCTGGCAGAGCTGCCTTTGAAAACGGCCGTCAGGCTGGCGGCAGACATCAGCGGCGCGCCGCGCAACGATTTATATGAAGCGGCCCTGCGTCTGAAAAAAGAACAAGCTCCGCCATGAACCCGAACGCCGCCCAG
>JANOLL010000518.1:0-4547 GCA_031419775.1 Polaromonas sp.
ATCTGGACCCTTGCATGCAGCCATTGGCTACTCTGTCCAACATGAAGCATCCGATGAAAGGTTGCGGCCCCTTTGTGCACGACGACCCCGGATGACCGACCTGCCCACATCTTTGGCGGCAAGGTCACTCAGCATTTCGGCGTAGACCATTCGCCAAGTCTGTCGTTGCCCGTTAGTCGCAATAGCTGATTGGCTACGAGCTGAACTTGGTTGTAGCCCGCGGTGTGAGCGCCCGGGTTGGCATGCCGCCTGCATGGCAGGTCATCCGATGCAGACGGACGATCAATCGGATGATGCAGTCCAGCGGTTGTTCCAGGCTTTATCCAAATTGCGCCGGTCTCGCTTGGTAGGGCGGCCATGGTCCAACTGGCTGGCCGGATCGGCTGTCAAGTTGCGCTGCTGTGCGACTTCGGCTCGCAGGCGCAGGCTGTCCTCGGATTCCTCGTAGAGCTGTTGTGCAATCGGCGCTGCGCCGCGTTGATTGCTGATTCGGCGGACCACCACTGTCCGTGTGACCGGGCCTTGCCGCAGCGCGATGGTGTCGCCAACCTTGACTTCGCGCGCTGGTTTGGCTTCTATGCCATTGACGCGTACCCGGTTTTTGTCCAGTTCTTCTACGGCGAGCGAGCGGGTTTTGTAAAAGCGCGCGGCCCACAGCCATTTGTCTATTCGTAGTTTTTCCATGAGTCTCCATTTTGAAGCAGCGGAACCCGGACCGTGGCATCCAGCCCCCAAACCCTGTCATGCAATACCCGGTTTTCAAGCGTCAGGCTACCTCCCAGTGCCTGGGTGATCTCACGGCAAATGGCCAGTCCCAGCCCAGAGCCGTGCTGGACATTGCCGGCTGAAAAGGGTTGAAACAGCCGCGTGGACAGCTCAGGTGAAATGCCGGGACCGCTGTCGCTGATGGTCAGGGCGGCGTAGTTTGCGTCACGCACTATGCGTACGCTGAGACTGCCACCTTCCGGCGAGTGCTTGATGGCGTTGTGCAGCAGGTTGCGCGCCAGCTCGCCCAGCATCCATTCATGTGATGCGAGGGGAGCAGAGACGGTTTCAATGTCGAAGTCGATGTTTTTTTCGGCAATCAAGGCAGACAGGTCTAACGCGACTTGCCGCACTACCTGCGCCAGATCCATGGTTTTCTGGTCGCTCTGCTGGCGTAGCTGCTCGACTTTGGCGAGCGCCAACATCTGGTTGGCCAGTAGCGTGGCCCGATCCACGGTCTGGTTGATTTCCTGTAGTGCCTCGGGTGGGTTGATGTCACCGCGCAGCGCAGACTGAACCTGCACTTTCAGCACCGCCAGCGGGGTACGCAGCTGGTGCGCTGCATCGCGGACAAAGCGTTTTTGATTGTCCAGCAGACCCTGCAAACGGCCCATGACCTGATTGGTGGCGTCCACCAAAGGCAGTAACTCACGGGGTGCGCTGTAGGCTTCCAGTGGTGTCAGGTCGCCCTCTGGCCGGGCTTGTAACCGGGCGCTCAGGTCGCGCACCGGGCGCGTTGCGCGCTGCACCACGACCAGTACCACCAATGCGATAACAGCTACCAACAGGAGTTGGCGCCAGACGGTGTCAAACAGGATTTTCCGCGCCAGACTCTGCCGTAATTCCAGCGTTTCTGCCACCTGTATCACCGCCATGCCGCGCCCGTTGGCGCTGGCAACCGGTTGCAGCAGCACTGCTACCCGGACATCGCCGTCGCGAAACACATCATTATAAAAATCAACCAATGCCGGGTATGGCGGCTTGGCGGGTATGCGGCCGCGCCAGAAGGGCAGTTGGGCAAAGCCTGACACCATCTCGCCGCCGAGGGTTGAAACGCGGTAATACATGTGGCTCTGGTTATCGGCCTCAAACGCCTCCAGTGCGGCGTACGGAACCGTCACGCGGAGTTCTGCCAACTCGTCGTAACCCTTGACGTCAAGTTGCTCGCCTATGGATTTGGCCGATGCCAGCAAGGTGCGGTCATAGGCGGTGTTGACGGCTCCCAGAGTCTGTCTGTAGAGGCTGAAAGTATTGACGGTGACCAGCAGACACACCGGTATCAGGATGCCTGATAGAAGATACCGTCTTAAAGATATCGCCTTCATGCGCCCACTTTCAGCAAATAGCCGAGCCCGCGCAGGGTCATGAGCATGACACCTGTATCTGTCAGCTTTTTGCGCAGCCGGTAAACCACGACTTCCACGGCTTCGTATTGCACCTCGACTTCACCCGGGAAAACCAGCTCAAACAACTTCTCTTTGGCCACGGCATGCCCGGGCCTAGCCATCAGGGCCTGAAGCAGAGCCAGTTCACGCGGAGTCAGGTCCATCACCACACCAGCATGGTAAATTGCTCCGCTCTCTTTTTCATAGCGCAAGGCGCCCGCCGTTATTTGGCTGGACGCTGATTCCGTGCTTGGAACCGGCTGAGTGGTGCTACCCCGGCGAATCAGAGCACGCAAGCGAGCTTCAAGTTCGTCGAGGTCAAATGGTTTGGACAGGTAGTCGTCGGCCCCAAGATTGAGTCCCATGATGCGGTCGCCCACGGTGCCGCGCGCTGTCAGGATCAGAACCGGAGTACGCAAGCCCTGCTTACGCGCCAACGCCAGTACCTGCAGGCCGTCGAGGCCAGGAAGGCTCAGGTCCAGCACCACCACATCAGGCAGCACAGCAGTCCATTGAGCCAGCGCCAAGTTTCCGTCGCTGCAGCCGACTACCTCCATGCCTTTGCGGCGCAGTGACCGTTGCAGGGCCATCTGCATGGAGGCATCGTCTTCAATCAGCAGGATTTTCATGACCGGTTATGGTTTTCGGGTGACGAGAAGGGGGCAGGGGTTGGACATTAGCACTTCCCCTCACGCTTTTAGACAGCTATTTGACAGGAACAAGGCGCATCATGACGGGATCAGATCTTGTCCACACTTTGGTTAACTATTCAAGGAGATAGCCATGCGCCGTATCAATTTTTTAAAATCCCTGGCCGCTCTGGCTGCCGGAGGGGTTTTACCCCTGTCTGCTCTAGCCGCTGCCAACGTCAAAATGATGATCCCCGCCAACCCCGGCGGTGGCTGGGACACCACTGGTCGCGCACTGGGTAAAGCCATGCAGGATTCGGGCGCGGCATCAACCGTCACCTATGAGAACAAGGGCGGTGCTGCTGGCGCTCTGGGCTTGGCCCAGTTTGTCAACGGCAGCAAGGGTGACGGCAACGCGCTCATGGTGATGGGTGCGGTCATGTTGGGCGGCATCATTGCCGGCAAGCCACCCGTCAGCTTGAGCCAGGCCACGCCGATAGCGCGTTTGACCAGCGAGTACAACGTCTTTGTGTTGCCCGCCAACTCTCCGTTTAAATCGATGGCCGAGTTGGTCGCACAGCTCAAAAAAGATCCAGGAAGCGTGAAATGGGGCGGTGGTTCGCGCGGCTCCACCGAACACGTGGCGGCGGCCATGCTGGCGCGTGAAGTCGGCGTTGACGCGGCCAAGATCAACTACGTGCCCTTCCGCGGCGGCGGTGAGGCGGTGGCGGCGATCCTGGGCAACAACGTGACCGTCGGGGGCAGCGGCTACAGCGAGTTTCAGCAGTACATCGAAAGCGGCAAGATGCGCGCCATTGCGGTGACCTCGGGTGCGCGACTGAAGGGCATCAACATCCCGACCATGAAAGAGCAGGGCTACAACGTCGAGATTGGCAACTGGCGCGGTGTCTACGGTGCCCCGGGCATTTCGGCCGAGCAGCGCAAGGTGCTGGTGGACATGATCGTCAAGGCCACCAAGACCAAGGCCTGGACCGAGGCCCTGGACAAGAACAACTGGACCCCGGCGTTGATGACGGGCAAGGACTTTGAAGACTTCGTGGACCGCGAATTTGCCAGCCTGCGGGTGACCATGGTCAAGGCCGGCATGGTGTAAACGCGGGGCCTCCCGGGCCGCGCCCGGGCCGACACTGCAAATGGCGGGGGCTGCGTGCCCCCGCCCTCGTTTTTGGGCAGGATTGTTGGAGCACTGACTCATGGCTGAACCCACTTCTGCATTGCGCAACCAGACGGTCATTGGCGCCGGCGCGCTGCTGCTTGGCGCCTTGATGGCCTGGGGCGCGTTGGCGATTCCGTCCACCGCCGGTTATGCCGGCGTGGGCCCGAACTTCTTGCCCTGGGTGGTGGCGCTGGTGCTGGTGGTGTGCGGCGTCTTCCTGGTCTGGGAAGCGCGCAGCGGTGGCTGGCGCGAGATGGAGCCTGCCTCGGGCGCCGCACAAGGCGACTGGGTGGCGCTGGCCTGGGTGGCGGCCGGCGTGGCGGCCAATGCAGCGCTGATCACGACTGCAGGTTTCATCCTCAGCTGCACGCTGTGCTACATGCTGGCGGTGCGCGGCCTGCGCGGCAGTGAAGGCAAGCCGCACGGCGGTGCGCGCGGCCTGGTGCTGGACTTCATCACCGGCTTTTTGATTGCAGCCCCGGCGTTCTGGCTGTTCACCAAAGTGCTGGGCATCAACCTGCCGGGTCTTACCAACACGGGCTGGATCTGACCATGATGGACATCTGGAACCAGCTCCTCGGCGGCTTCGCC
>JANOLL010000519.1:0-4393 GCA_031419775.1 Polaromonas sp.
AGCCGGTTCATGCCGGAATTCATTTTGAGAAAGACATGCTGCGGCTGCTGCGTCTTGTGCGCTGCGAGCATGTCAATTTGTTCATTGCAGTGCACCACGTGCCACAGTGCGAGGCGGGAACACAGCTCCAGGTCGCGCGCATCAAAACAGCCCTCCAGCAACAAGATCGGGCCGCGCCAATCCAGCGCCCGCAGCCGCTGGGCCTCCGACAGATCGAGCATTGCAAAGCCGTCGGCACTGCGCAGGCCTTCAAACGCCCGCTCGATGCCGTGCCCGTAGGCATTGGCCTTGACGATGGCCCAGACCCGCGCATCGGGCGCAGCGGCGCGCAGGCGGTTCAGGTTGTGCGACAGCGCGGCAGTGTGGATGGTGGCGAGAAGCGGACGAGGCATGACGGCTGACGAATATTAGCAACGAGGGTTTTGGAGTGGCGGTCTGAGCCAGCTAAAACGTTGAAGGAAAACGTTGAATAGTTTTGTTGACCGACTTTATGTCAGCTTCGCTCCGGCCATCCAGACATTTTGACGACGGGTGCCATGCTATAAACCGACATCGCCGGAGACATTCACCTTTGCTTGAAGGCATCAAGACTATTGATGCCCTTTATGAAGTGATCGATAACTATTAATGAAGCGCGGTTTTTACACCATCATGGCAGCCCAGTTTTTCAGTTCGCTGGCTGACAACGCGCTATTCGTTGCGGCCGTCGAATTGCTTAAAACCAGTGGTGCCCCCAAATGGCAACCCGCTGCACTGGTGCCGATGTTTGCACTGTTTTACGTGGTGCTAGCGCCGTTTGTCGGCGCGTTTGCAGACGCGCGCCCCAAAGGCAACGTCATGTTCGTGAGCAACGCCATCAAGGTGGTCGGCTGCATGATGATGTTGTTTGGCACCCATCCGCTGATGGCCTATGCCATCGTGGGTCTCGGCGCTGCCGCATACTCTCCCGCCAAATATGGCATTCTGACCGAGTTGCTGCCGGCCTCACAGCTGGTCAAAGCCAACGGATGGATTGAAGGCCTGACCATTGCGTCCATCATTTTGGGTGTGCTGCTCGGTGGCCAACTGGTGGGCATTGCGGTATCGGGCCAGCTGCTGTCGTTCGACTTTCCCTTCATCAGCACCAGCGTGGACTCTGCACCCGAAGCCGCCATCAGCGTGCTGATCTTTCTTTACATCGTTGCGGCCTGGTTCAACACCCGCATCCCGAGCACCGGCGTCGAAATGCGCCCGATGCCACGCAACAAACTTGAACTGTTACCCGACTTCTGGAACTGCAACTCTGCCCTGTGGCGTGACAAGCTGGGCCAGATTTCGCTGGCCACCACCACGCTGTTCTGGGGCGTGTCGGGCAACCTGCGCTACATCGTGCTGGCCTGGAGTGCAGCCGCGCTGGGCTACAGCACCACGCAAGCGTCTTCATTGGTTGGAGTGGTGGCGATTGGTACCGCTGTGGGTGC
Source organism: Polaromonas sp. (assembly GCA_031419775.1). Classification (GTDB taxonomy): domain Bacteria; phylum Pseudomonadota; class Gammaproteobacteria; order Burkholderiales; family Burkholderiaceae_C; genus Polaromonas. Next base: position 1,461 of record JANOLL010000519.1, read on the forward strand.
CGTACTGGCCTCCGTCCGAATGCGGCTGGACCAGGCCACCAGCTTGATGCCGATGGGTATTGGCATGGGTTTGCTGGTCATATTGATGAACTTCATCGACAACGTCTGGGTGGCTGCACCGTTTCTCATCTTGCTGGGCGGCCTGGGTGGTTTTTTGGTGGTTCCGATGAACGCGTTGTTGCAGCACCGAGGCCACAACCTGATGGGTGCAGGGCGCTCTATTGCGGTACAGAATTTCAACGAACAGGCCTGCATCCTCGCGCTGGGGGCAGGCTACAGTCTGTCGACCGGCATGGGCCTGTCGGCTTTTGGCGCGATCACGGTGTTTGGCATCGTGGTGGCGGGCTTCATGTGGCTGATTCAACGCTGGCACCAGCGCAATTGCATTGAACACAAAGAGCAGGTAGACCATCTGCTCAGCATTGCCCGCAGTGACCATTCGAAGTGACGCCTGCAATTGGCGGCGCGAAAGAGCCACCACGCCAGGCTAATTGTAATAGAGCCTTACCGAGAAATTAACGCAGCGCTTGGTCCAGCAGCTCAACCCAATGGCGCACCGGCGTCTCGGTCCCGCTTTGCAGATGAGTGATGCAGCCGATATTGGCCGAGGCGATCACGTCAGGCTTCATCGCTCCCAGATTGGTCAACTTGCGGTCGCGCAGCTGGTAAGCCAGATCAGGATTGAGTACAGAATAGGTGCCGGCCGAGCCACAACACAAATGCGCCTCACAGCTGGCCAGCTTGATCTGGAAACCCAGATCGCCCAGATGTTTCTCGACGCCGCCCTTGAGCTGTTGGCCATGTTGCAGAGTGCAAGGGGGATGAAAAACAATCTGTCCGGCTTTGGCTGAGACCTGGCTGCGCAGGGGTTCGACCAGATCGGGCAGCAACTCGCTGAGGTCGCGGGTCAAAGCGCTGATGCGTACAGCTTTTTCGGCGTACTGCGCGTCGTCCTTCAAGATGTGCCCGTAATCCTTGACCGTGACACCGCAGCCCGACGCATTCATGACGATGGCTTCCACCGCAGGCACGCCATCGCCTTGCAGATAGGGCCACCAAGCGTCGATGTTGCGTTTCATCTGGGCCTTGCCGCCCGCATGGTCGTTCAGATGGAACTTAACCGCGCCGCAACAACCGGCCTGCGGTGCGACCAGGGTTTCAATGCCCGCGGCATCGAGTACCCTGGCCGTCGCGGCATCGATGTTGGGCATCATCGCGGGCTGCACGCAACCTGACAACGTCAGGACCTTTCGGGCATGGCTGCGGGTGGGCATGCTTCCCGCAGCCTGGCGCACCGGCACCTTGTTTTTAAGCGTATCCGGAAGCAGACCGCGCACCGCCTGACCGACGGCCATGGCAGGCGCAAACAGCGGTGACGGCAGACCTTCCTTGAGCGCCCAACGCAGCGCTTTCTCGCCCAGGGGGCGCGGCACGCGCTCATCGACCAGCTTGCGCCCGATATCAAACAGGTGGCCATACTGCACGCCACTGGGGCAGGTGGTCTCACAGTTGCGGCAGGTCAGGCAACGGTCCAGGTGCAGCTGGGTTTTGCGGGTCGGCGACTGGCCTTCCAGCACCTGCTTGATCAGATAAATGCGGCCGCGCGGGCCATCAAGTTCGTCACCCAACAATTGATAGGTGGGACAGGTCGCGGTACAAAAACCACAGTGCACACATTTGCGCAAAATGGCTTCAGCCTCGCGGCCCTCTGCGGTGTTGACAAATTCGGGCGAGAGATGGGTTTGCATAGTCGTGCAGCGGTCAAAAATCTGGATACAGGCGACAGCGGTTGAAAACACCGGCAGGGTCGAACTCACGCTTAAGCGCGCGATGAATCCGGTCCAGCGGCGGTTTTAAGGCATCAAATCGACCGATAGCCCTTACACTACCTGCGTTAGCAGCTATGAAACATGTAGCATGCCCGCCAACGCTGGCAGCCGCTTCACGCAGGCGTGGGCCGACCTCCGGGTGCGCCCGCACCCAGCGCAGGCCACCGTGCCATTCCACCATTGGCGTGTCAGGCAACTCCAGAACGGGGGTGGTTTGCGGCACGGAGAGGCGCCACAGGTCCTGGGCGGCGCTCCGCGCCTTGAACCAGGGCAGCTGCTGATCACGGCAGGCGACCCAGTCGGCTGAGACATCGGCGTTGTTTTTTCTGTCTCCGCCCATGGTCCGGCACGCCGCTTCCACCGCAGCGTTCGCGCCACGAAGACGCACATACAGCGTCCCCACGCCGGCGTCTTCGACCCAGCAGCTGGCGTTGAGCGGCAAGGGCTGGGCACCCCAGCCATGCAGACGCGACAGCGCCTCGGCCTGGCCGCAGGCAAAGCTCAGCGTTGCCTCAGCAGGCGCCACCGGCAGTACCTTCAAGCTGACCTCAGTCACCAGCCCGAGCGTGCCCAGTGCCCCTGTCATGAGGCGCGACACGTCATAACCGGCCACGTTCTTCATCACCTGACCACCAAAAGTCAGGTGCTCGCCCTTGCCATTGATGATTTTCAGTCCCAGCACATAGTCGCGCACAGCACCCACGCTGGCGCGGGCAGGGCCAGACAGCCCACTGGCCACCATACCGCCAACGGTTGCGTCTGCGCCAAAATGCGGCGGTTCAAATGGCAAACACTGGCCCTGGGCGGCCAGCAGCGCTTCGAGCTCTGCGAGACGCGTGCCGGCACGCGCGGTCACCACCAGTTCGCTGGGCTCGTAACTGATCACCCCCGCATACTGCGTGGTGTCGAGTAGTTCGCCTTGCAGGGACTCGCCGTAGAAATCTTTGGAGCCACCGCCGCGCACACGAAGCGGCGTGCCACTGGCAGCCGCTGCGCGAACGCGCGCCTGGGTTGCCTCAATGAAGTCGATATTTGATTCCATACCCTGATGGTAAGCGGCTGTGGCCGGCACCGGATTGATTTTTTTGACCCGTCGCAGTGGGG
>JANOLL010000520.1:0-2303 GCA_031419775.1 Polaromonas sp.
TTGGCGTAGACGTCGCCGAGGTTTTCATGCGCTGTGGCGTAGCTGGGGTTGGTCCGAATCGCCATCTCGAGGGCGGCCCTGGCCTTGTCGAACTGGCTCTGACCCGCATACAGCACCGCCAAATTGTTGTAGGGCTCGGGGAGCTCAGGATAATCTTGTGTGATTTGTGTAAAAGTCGCGATCGCATCAGCAGGCTTGCCCGATTCAGTCTGAATCACGCCCTTGAGAAAGCGCATCTGCGGATCACGCGGCTTGCCGGCAAGGTACTGGTCGGCCTTGACCAGCGCTTCGTTCAGTTTGCCTGCCCGCACCAGTCCGTTGACGTCGGAATAGTCATCGGCTTGAGCCGTTCCTGCCATCAGCGCAGTGGCCAGAAATAGCAGCCGCAGCATGGCTTGCGGTAAACCGGCCAAAGAAACGGCGGGCGAGGACTGGCGGGAATAAGATGCTGACTGAGACATAGGACCTCGACAATTTCTAAAGCTTTTAGGCGACGAAGCGGGCTGGATATACTGGCAGATTGTAGCCGAGGGGTATGATTTGAAAACTGGCGTTGGGCAACTTCAGTGGTCCGGCCAAATCACGCTTTAGCCTCCCTTGATTCAAGTTTTGCCTCCGTCCTTCAGCCTGTTTTTCAGCGCATCCTGTGATCTTTCTGACTTTGTGACCAGATCACGCCTCGTGACGAACCCAGACTACCGATGAGCCTCCGGATTTACAACACGCTGTCGCGGACCATCGAAGCGTTTTCGCCACGCATCTCCGGCCACGTCCGCATGTATGTTTGTGGCATGACGGTTTACGATTTTTGCCATCTGGGTCATGCCCGTGCCATGGTCGCCTTTGACGTTGCGCAGCGCTGGCTCAAGGTGAGCGGTTTGCAGGTAACCTATGTCAGAAACGTAACTGACATCGACGACAAAATTATCAAGCGAGCGGTTGAAAACGGCGAGAGCTTGCGCGCGCTGACAGATCGCATGGTTGATGCGCTGCACGAGGATGCTGACGCGCTGGGCATTGAACGACCTACCCATGAGCCTCGCGCCACAAACTTCGTGCCGCAAATGCTGGGGCTGATCAAGAAACTCCAAGAGCGCGGTCTGGCCTACCAGGCACAGTCCGGGTCCGGCAAAGGTGACGTTAATTTTGCGGTACGTAAATTTGCTGGCTACGGCAAGCTGTCGGGCAAGTCCCTGGACGAGCTCCGCGCTGGCGAACGGGTGGATGTGCTCGATGGCAAAGACGATCCGCTGGATTTTGTACTCTGGAAAAGCGCCAAAGCTGACGAGCCTGCCGATGCCCAATGGGACAGCGCCTACGGACTTGGCCGGCCAGGCTGGCATATTGAGTGTTCGGCCATGGCATGTGAACTCTTGGGAGAGTCATTCGATATTCATGGGGGTGGGGCTGATCTGCAATTTCCGCACCATGAAAACGAAATCGCCCAGTCTGAGGGGGCACATGTCGACGCCAATGGGCACGGCAAACCGCTGGCGCGCTTTTGGATGCACAACGGTTTCGTGCGGGTGGATAACGAAAAGATGTCCAAGTCGCTGGGCAACTTTTTCACGATCCGTGAAATCCTCAAGAAATACGACGCCGAGACGGTGCGCTTTTTCATCATTCGGGCGCATTACCGTAGCCCGTTGAACTACAGCGATGCCCATCTGGACGATGCGAGGGGCGCGCTCAAGCGGCTTTACACCGCACTGAACCTGGTCGCGCCTGCTGGCCTAACCGTTGACTGGACGCAGCCCCATGCCGCCCGATTCAAGGCAGCCATGGACGAAGACTTTGGGACGCCTGAAGCGGTGGCGGTCTTGTTTGAACTTGCCACGGAGGTCTATAAAACCCGCTCCAGCGAACTGGCCGGTTTGCTCAAAGGCCTGGGCGCCTGCATCGGTTTGCTGCAGGCAGAACCCGCTCGCTTCTTGCAATGGCGAGCACCTATTCAGGCTTATGGTGGGGCTGCGAGCGGGGCGGATTACGTTGAGGCACACGCAACGGTCACGCACACACCCGAAAGCATCGGGCTGTTGATCACGGCTCGCGCTGCCGCCAAAGCCGCAAAAAACTTTGCCGAAGCCGACCGCATCCGGCAGGATTTGCTGGCGCAAGGTATCGTTCTGAAAGACTCCCTGGCAGGCACGACGTGGGAGGCGAAATCATGATTATTTCCTGGCTTTTAACGCACAAGCCCACGAAAAACGTGCGTGTAATGCTATGAAAAAGATAGTAAAAACTGGTCCTGCCAGCGTCGAGCTGGCTGAAGTTCCCGGGCCTGCCGAAACGGTTCCCGAATA
>JANOLL010000521.1:0-9217 GCA_031419775.1 Polaromonas sp.
CTGGCCCACGGGCTTCCTCCAGATGGTCAGGTCGGGCCCATGACCCTCATGCAATTTAATCGGGCCTCCGGTGTGAATGAGCCGCGTCTGGTCATTGATAAACCCTGACTTTTCCTCATTCATGTCCTACATTCTTGATGCCCTCAAAAGAGCCGATTCGGAGCGCGAACGCGGCATTGTTCCCGGTCTCCACGCGCAGCCCGTACCGCCACGGCCGACTGTCAGTCCGATCAGCCGTGATCTCAAGCTGGTCACCGTGCTGGTGATCGGCGTGGGGCTGATCGTGGTGGGTGGCTTTCTGTGGCGTTGGCTTGGCTCACAAAGTCCCACCCCCGTGGTTGTGCAAGCTGCACCGGCCGTACTTTTAGCACCAGCGGCTGGTGTGGCGGCGGTCAGCCCCCCCACAGCTCCAATCGCTCCGCTTGCATCCACACCCGGGTCCACATCAGCACCAGCAATACGGGTAGCCCCGGCGCCAACCCGTGCGCCAGTGATGGTGTCTCCGCAACCAGCCCCCGCTCCGATACCCGAACTGGCAGAGCTTCCCGCAGATACCCGGCTCGCACTGCCCAAGCTGGTGATCAGTGGCTCGACCTATTCGGACAATCCGGCCTACCGCATGCTCGTCATCAACGGTCAGGTTTTTCGCGAAGGCGAGAAAGTCGCGACCGATTTGTTGCTGGAGCGAATCCGGCCCAAATCGGCTGTGCTCAACTACAAAGGTCAGCGCTATGCGGTGGGCTACCAGTAGAAAAATTTGGCGAAACCTATATCTTGGGCAAAAAAAGGCTGGTTTTTTGACAAAACCAGCCTCTACCCTAAGCAGAACAAGCCTGTTATGCTATATAATTCATAGCACATAGCAAGCCAGCCCGCACGCTTTTATCCAAGCCTCAGTTGCGTACAGTCATCTGGCCGCGTATCTCACCGCCAGGATTTGCAGCCGTATGAATGTTGGCGTACCAACGACCTGCCAGCAAATCGGCCGCTTGAGCGGGGGTCAGGGTGGCGCTGCCCTCCATACCGCTGCTGATGGGACCTTGCCAGCCCAGCACAACTCCAGCATTGGCGCCTACAGCTGCCGGCCCATGAAAGTGTGCGGCGGTGACGGGACCACTCAAGCCAGCGTAATTGGCCTTCCAGCGCAGCAAATTGGTGGACTTGTTGAAAACAGCATCGACCGAACCTGTTCCGGGGCCGGGCTTGGGTGGCACCTCGTTGTCACCCCGAAGCTGGGTGGTCAATGCCACCAAATTCGATGGCGGCGCCATCATGCTGCACCCCGAGAAACCGACTACTGCTGCAGCGGCCGCCAAAGTGAGAGCAGACAGAGAAAGACGGTTGACATGACGACGTGTTTGCATTGAAGACTCCTGATTAATTTAAAAATATTATGCGGTGAAGAATAAACCGGCAGGCCAGTACAAACCCGAAAGCGCCGGTTCTGCGCTTCCATCAAAGTATGTAGGCGCGAACCGCAAACGGCTTGCCGGGTCTGGTTGTTCACCTGGCCGATGGTTATCATGACATTTACCCAAGCTGACTGCCTCAGGAGACGCTATGAAACTTATGCTGCTGATGGTCATTACTTCGGGTTTGCTGTGTGGATGCCCCGATCCCAAGCTTCCGAAAGCGCCACCCCACGTTCCAGAACCCAAATTGGCGCCTGTATCCATGTCCTGGCTCAGCACGGTCGATCGGCTAGCCTACCCCATCCAGAGCTCTGCATGAAAGTCTGGGCAGCGTCAATGGGAGCGTGTATCGGAGTCTGCTTCAGCGCGTGTGCCTCGCAGGAAAATCAGCACGCCCCTTACACCCCCAACGACATGCTTTACCGGGTTGCACCACTCACAGCCAGCACCTGGACGGCAACCGCCATAGACAACACGCGGCCTCTGTCGACCGACCCCAACAGCCGGGCGGCCCAGCTCAATGCCATAGAAAAGCAGTCAGGTTGCAAAGTCACCGACAGCGACTATTCAGGACAGGGCAGGCAACTGGATGCTCAGGTTGACTGCGGCAGCCGTCTGCGTCATTAAGGCATTGCCTGACCCGATCAAGCAGAAAAAAAGGGGCGGCTGAGTAGCCGCCCCCTGGGTCGCCGAGCCTCGAGCGCCGGCAAAAAACAATCAGTCGTCTATCGATGACCGCTTAGCGGTTGACCTTGATCGCGTCGCGTAAGGCCTTGATCTCATCATGATTCATTTGAACGCCCTGGGCTTGTCGCTCGACCAGCAACCTTGCCTCTGGTGTCAAGTTCTGCTTGAGTGCCTTGCGGTACTGCGCCAGAGCAGCATCTTCACCACGCTCACATTCGTCCAGCATGGCGTAGTCGCTGTAGCCGCTGAGCGTGCCCTTAACGGAAACCCAACCCCGATGCAGAGCCCCGCTGGCCGAGCCACCGGTTTCAGCTTCACCGCCCATTTGCTCGATCAAAGCCTGTAGCTCATCGGCGGCGGCCCTGCAGCTTTCTGCGCGCCGGCTCAGCTGGCTCTGGAGTTCCCGCGATTCAATGTGTTCGGCGCAGGCCCTGAAGCCGTATTCGCCGTCATGGCAGCATTCCAGCAAGCTGTTCAGGGTATCGATCACATCGTCGTGGTCGTCGCCCTCTTGCCGATCCTCACCGAGGCGGGATTCGAGCACATCTGAAGGAGCGTCGTCCAAGCGTTCGGCCCGGGAGAAGATGCGAGCATCCTGACGGGACGGATTGATATTCAGATCATTTTCATTGGCCATAATTGAGGTCCTTTTGCAGCAGTTGGAAAGCAATCCACAAGCGTATGCGGATTGACTGAGCAGGCAATGGGTAGTGCACTCAGAGCCTCCTCAGCACGTGAACTGATGGTGTTTCAGCAGCCCAGGCACAGTGGTCAGGCAAAGGCAGGGAGGCTTGTAGGAGAGTAGCCCAAGGAGCGCATCTCACCGCTTGCGGCAGGTTGGTAAATTGAGCGTATCGGCGGATGTCCGGCGCCGAGTTGCGCCGCGCGGGTTCCAGAAAATCAGAACTCTTCGGTATCCACTTCAGCGTTACCTTGCGCGTTGTAGCGCGAACCCTGGACAGTCCGGGGGTTGATCAAGGCATCGAGCCGAACCAGCACGTCGCTCGGCAAACGGATATGAACCGCACCCAGATCATCGAGCAGGTGCGCAACGCTGGTGGTCCCCGGAATCGGAATAATGTGCGGCGCCCGGTGTAGCAGCCAGCTGATGGCCAACTGCGATGGGCTGCAGTCGACCTCATCGGCCACGGCATTGAAAGCGGGCAAAAGCTTCCGGTTGACCGCATAGTTGTCAGGCGCAAAACGTGGCATGAGTCGGCGAATGTCTTTGACATCCAGCGTAGCCACATCGGTCAACTGGCCACATAAAAACCCCCGACCCACCGGGCTGAAGGCAACAAAAGTCACCCCCAATTCCTGGCAGGTATCAAGCACGGCAATTTCAGGATTACGTGTCCACAAGGAGTATTCGGTCTGCACCGCAGAAATGGGGTGCACGGCGTGTGCCCGCCGCAAAGTGGCGGCTGATACCTCCGACAAACCAATGCTGCGAATATGTCCCTTGCGCACCATGTCCGCCAGGGCGCCTACGCTGTCTTCGATGGGAACGGACTTGTCCCAGCGGTGCAGGTAATACAGGTCGATCACGTCGGTCTGCAGGCGGCGCAGGCTGTCTTCGCAGGTTTTCTGAAGCGTGGCCGGGCGGCCGTCAATCACGCGCATCAGCTTGCCGTCACCCGCCACATCCACACCCTGCATGCCGCATTTGCTGGCCAGCGTGAACTTGTTGCGGTGCGGCTTCATGACCTTTCCCACCAGCGTTTCGTTGGCACCAAAGCCGTACAGCGCTGCCGTGTCGAACAGCGTCACGCCGGCGTCCAGCGCGCCCAGCAGGACGCGCTCACCCTGCTCGCTGGTGACCGGTGCGCCATAGGCGTGGCTCAGGTTCATGCAGCCCAGGCCGATCGCGCTGACGTTGAAAGAGCCGAGCTGGCGGGTAGGCATGGTCATGGTGTGGCGTAATTAGTTAAGGGACTCAATCAAGCGTTCAATTGCTGTTCAAGCTGGTGCAGTACTTCATAGCAAGGCATTACCTTGACCATGCTGCTATTGGGTTCGCGATTTTCACGGATGGCGGCAAAAAACTCGCGGTCCTGAAGTTCAATGCCGTTCATCGAAACATCCACCCTGCTGACATCTATTTTTTCTTCCTTGCCCGTAAAAAGGTCATCGTAACGGGCCAAGTATGTTGCGCTGTCGCCAATGTAGCGGAAATAAGTCCCCAGTGGTCCATCGTTGTTGAAGCTCAGGGAGAGCGTACAAATCGCGCCGTTGGCCGCCTTGAGCTGGATGCTCATGTCCATGGCAATTCCCAGCGCCGGATGAATCGGCCCCTGCACGGCGTTGGCCTGAACGATGGGGCTGCCGCACTGGTAGGCAAACAGGTCGACGGTATGCGCGGCATGGTGCCACAACAAGTGGTCGGTCCATGAGCGGGCCTGACCCATCGCATTGATGTTGGTGCGCCGGAAGAAGTAGGTCTGCACGTCCATCTGCTGGATCGCAAACTCGCCCGCCTGAATTTTCTGCCGCACATACTGGTGACTCGGATTGAAGCGCCGGGTATGGCCGCACATGGCCACCAGCCCGCTGCTTTGCGCTAGGGCTACCGCGGCTTGCGCACCTTCGAGCGTGTCAGCAAGTGGAATTTCCACCTGCACATGTTTACCCGCTTTCAGGCAGGCAAGGGTCTGACTGGCATGCATTTGCGTCGGCGTGCACAAGATCACGGCATCCACCTCAGCCAAGGCGAGGCTCTCAGCCAGATCCGTGGTGACGTGGCCTATACCGTATTTGGCGGCGACCTCCCGGGTCTTACCGAGCTCGCGGCCGATCAGCGACACCACCTCCACGCCGTCAATGTTCTTGATGCCGTCCAGATGCTTGATGCCGAAAGCGCCGGCACCGGCCAGCGCGACTTGAATGGTTTTGCTCACAGTAATCTCCAGTTGGGGACAGAGCTAAAGGTCTGTCCCGCAAAGTTATTGGTTTTCCAGAATCAGGTGGCCAACCGCCGTATTGGATGCCGGCACATGGTAGAAGCGGTGCTTGATGACCGGTGACGGCCCGCCGTGGAGGTCCGACATGGCACCGCGCGCAATCAGCCACATGACCAGCTCTATCCCCTCACTACCGGCTTCACGCACGTAGTCAATATGCGGCACGGCGGCCTGTCCTTCAGGGTCGCCAATCATGCGGTCCATGAAAGACGCATCAAACTCCCGGTTGATCAGCCCGGCACGCGGACCCTGCAATTGGTGGCTCATTCCACCCGTGCCCCAGATCTGCACTTTCAGGTCGTCGTCGTAGGTCTCGATCGCCTTGCGGATGGCTTTGCCGAGATTCAAACAGCGCTGACCTGAAGGGACCGGGTACTGCACCACGTTGACTGCAAACGGAATGACCGGGCAGGGCCAGCGAAAGTCAGATGCGGGCGGCTGACCGCACATCAGGGACAAGGGCACGGTCAGGCCATGGTCAACGTCCATTTTGTTGACGATGGTCAGGTCAAAGTCTTGCTGTATGACCGATTGCGCAATGTGCGCCGAGAGTTCTGGGTGTCCCTTTACCACCGGTACCGGACGTGGGCCCCAGCCTTCGTCAGCCGGCTGGTAGGACGCCGCGGTGCCGATTGCAAAAGTGGGAATCATGTCCAGGCTGAAAGCGGTGGCATGGTCGTTGAAGACCAGAAAGATCACGTCGGGCTGGTTTTCTTTCATCCATTGTCTGGAGTACTCGTAGCCCTTGAACACCGGCTGCCAATATGGCTCGGTGGTTTTACCCAGATCCATCGCTGCGCCAATTGCAGGAACATGGGAGGTGTAGACGCTGGCAGTAATTTTTGCCATGTCAAACGGTCGCTTTCTGTCCAGCCTGGCCTTGCGGCTGGTTCTGCGCTTGCGCCGTGCCGTTTTCGCCCACCACACGGTTTCCTTCGACCGAGCGCCCACCGGCCACCATCATGTTGCGGTATTCGTCTTCGCTCATACCGGTCATGCTGCCCGCCATCTGCTGAAAGCTCTTGCCATGCGTGGCACCGAGCTTGGCCAGGAAATAGATGTTGCCGCCCAGCGAGATGGCGCGGTTCAGGTCCACATCCAGAACGGCCTGCTTTTGCTCTTCGGTCATGGGCCATTCGTCAAGGTAAGCACGCTGGTCCGCCTTGAAACGCTCACGGTTATCAGCCTTCATCAATGACATGCAAAACTGATTCAGGTGGTAGCCCTTGCGGCTTTGTTCTGCATCAAAGATGGTCGTACCCGGTACATCGAGGTAATTTTTATTAAGCGACATGGGCCTAGTTCCAGTACAGCCGGTTCGGGTTATCGACCAGCAATTTGTGTTGCAACTCAGGTGTGGTGGCAATCTGCGGAATAAAGTCCACCAGCAGGCCGTCGTCGGGCATGTGGTCTTTCAGGTTGGGATGCGGCCAGTCTGTGCCCCACAAGACGCGGTCGGGAAAGGTCTCGACCAGCCGTTTGGCGAACGGGGCCACGTCCTGATATGCATGCTGCTCACCATTGAGAGCTTTGGGCCCCTTCAGGCTCAGGCGTTCGGGGCAACTGACCTTGCTCCAAATGTTGCTGTGCTCTCGCATCATCTTGACGAACAGTTCAAACTCGGATCCATCAACCGGCTTGCTCACATCCGGACGGCCCATGTGATCCACCACTACCGTGGTGGGCAGGGCGGTGAAAAAATCATACAAGTCGGGCAAGTCAACCGCTTCAAAGTAGACCACCACATGCCAGCCCAGTGGGGCGATACGCTGGGCAATTTCCAGCAATACCTCGCGCGGTGTGAAATCAGCCAAGCGTTTGACGAAATTAAATCGGGTGCCCCGCACACCGGCGGCATGCATGGCTTGGAGTTCTGCACCCGTGACGTCACGGTTAACGGTAGCAACTCCCCGCGCTTTGTTGCTTGAGGCTTTGAGTGCATCGACCAAAGCGCTGTTATCGGTGCCATGACAGGTCGCCTGCACGATCACGTTTTTGTCAAACCCCAAATGGTCTCGCAGAGCAAACAGCTGCTCTTTGGACGCATCGCAAGGCGTGTACTTGCGCTCGGGCGCATAAGGAAAAACCTCACCCGGTCCGAAAACATGGCAATGCGCGTCGACCGATCCAGCGGGCAATTTAAATACAGGCTTGGCTGGGCCGGCGTACCAGTCAAGCCAGCCTGGAGTTTTTGCAAATTCCATTACTACCCTTCGATTAATCGGGTTTGATGCCGGTTACATGCACCAGTTTTTCATAACGTAAACGTTCGGAGTGAATAAGCGCGCCAAACTGTTCGGCTGTGCCGGGAGAGACTTCACCGCCTACTCCCGTCATGCGCTCGCGCACTTCACGCGTCTGAAGAGCCTTTTGTACTTCGGCATGCAGACGGGCGACAACCGGTTTTGGCGTCGCTGCCGGCGCTACAAAGCCATACCAGACCGATGCCTCAAAACCGGGAAAACCCGATTCGGCGATAGTGGGCGCATCTGGAAAGACGCTGCTGCGGGTCGCACTGAGCACGGCGAGAATTTTGAGCTTGCCGCTTTTGACGTGCGGCAGGGCCTCCAGCGCATTGACGGCCACCAACGGCACTTGGCCGCCTATGGTGTCAGTGATGGCCTGAACGCCGCCGCGGTACGGAATGTGTTGCAGCGTCATACTGGCAGCACGGGCAAACAGCTCGATCGCCATATGCGGGGTGGACCCGTTACCAGGCGTTGCGTAGGCAATGCTTTCGGGCTTGCCCTTGGCCGCTTCAATCATTTTGGCGATGCTCAAATAAGGTACTGCAGGGTTGGCCGCAATCACCACCGGCACGCGACCCACCAGCGACACGGGCACCAGGTCGCGCTCGGCATCAAATGGGGCGGGCTGGTACAGGGCCATGTTGGCGGCCATGCTCTGGCCCACCGTACGCGCAACGATGTCCACGGCCCCGCCAGCGCCATAGCCCACCACTACTTTGACTGGCTTCACAGGATAGGCTTGTGCCATCGCCTGGGAGCCCAAACCGGCGGTGACAGCCACCATGAGGCAGCTTGAGGCGATGGTCCGGTAAAGGCGGTAAAGGCAAGCCTGCGATAGAAACTTTCTGCGCAGCATGGTCATCAGTCGATGTACTTCAGCCCGGCCTTGGCCAGGGGTTCACGCATGTTGTACATGTCCAGGCCCAGCACGCCGGCGGCCAGCTTGGCACGTTTTTCACCTTCAAGGTCTTCCCGGGCCTGCGAGGCATCCGCCACTTTTTGAGCATCGGCTGCGGCCACCACCACCACGCCGTCATCGTCGGCAATGATCACATCCCCCGGATTGACGTGAACCCCTGCACACACCACCGGAATATTGACCGAACCCAGGGTGGACTTGATCGTGCCTTTGGCGTGAACAGCCTTGGCGAACACCGGAAAATTCATCGTCGAGAGATCTTTCACGTCGCGCACACCGGTGTCACTGACCAGACCGGCGCAACCGCGCGCCTGAAATGAGGTGGCCAGTAGGTCGCCAAACATGCCGTCATTGTTTTCCGACGTGCAGGCCAGCACCACCACGTCACCGGGTTGTATCTGCTCGGCCACCACATGCAGCATCCAGTTGTCGCCCGGATGGGTCAGAACGGTCACCGCCGTACCACAGATCTTGGCTCCGGGGTAGACCGGGCGCATGTAGGGCTTCATCAGCCCAACTCGTCCCTGCGCTTCGTGAATAGTGGCCACACCAAACTGGCCGAGCTGTACCACAGCAGCCGGCTCGGCTCGAACAATGTTGCGTTTGACAACCCCTAGAGTATTGGCAAGGTTCATGTCAGTGTCCTTTTACTTTAAGGGCTGCATCCAGGCGCGGAAACACGCGACGCGTATTGCCTTCGTATATCAGGTGGCGCTCTTCAGTGCTCAATTGGGTCGATGACTCGATATAGCGCTTGGTGTCGTCGTAGTAGTTCCCGGTTTCAGGATCAATGCCGCGCACCGCGCCAATCATCTCACTGGCGAACAATATGTTCTTCACCGGAATCACCCTGGTCAGCAGGTCAATGCCCGGCTGGTGGTAAACGCAGGTATCAAAAAAGATATTGTTCAGCAGATGCTCCTGGAGCAGAGGTTTTTTCAGCTCTTGCGCCAGCCCCCGAAAACGGCCCCAGTGGTAGGGCACAGCGCC
>JANOLL010000522.1:0-2278 GCA_031419775.1 Polaromonas sp.
GCGGGTGTGGACCGAATTGCCGCCACGCCACTCGCGCGGAGCGGCTTCGAGCAGCATCACGCTGGCCCCCGCCTCACGCGCCATGAGCGCCGCACACAGAGCCGCATTGCCGCCACCAATTACCAGGACATCTACGCTCACTCGCACCTCGCCCTTTTTCGAAACTGCCCGACTATAAGCCAGTGACTCTTTCAAGACGGTCCCAGCGAGGATAATCCTGGCCTATGGACAAGCAATTCAGCCGGCAGCGGGTGGTCGTGGGCTTAAGTGGCGGCGTGGATTCTGCCGTCACTGCCTGGCTATTGAAGCAGCAGGGGCATGAGGTCGTCGGCATCTTCATGAAAAACTGGGAAGACGACGATGCTGACGAGTTCTGCTCGTCCAACGTTGACTTTGTCGACGCGGCGGCGGTGGCCGACGTGATTGGCATCGAGATCGAACACGTCAACTTTGCCAGCCATTACAAAGACCGGGTGTTCGCAGAGTTTCTTCGCGAATACCAGGCCGGTCGCACACCCAACCCGGATATCTTGTGCAATGCCGAAATCAAGTTCAAGGCGTTTTTGGACCACGCGATGCGCCTGGGCGCTGAAAAAATCGCCACTGGTCACTACGCACGGGTAAAAAAAAACGAAGCCACCGGCCTGCATGAATTGCTTAAAGGTCTGGATCCCGCCAAGGACCAGAGCTATTTTCTGCATCGGCTCAACCAAGCTCAGTTCTCCAGAACGCTGTTCCCGGTAGGCGAACTGCACAAGACCGACGTACGCCGCATTGCTGCCGAGATCGGTCTGCCCAATGCGAAGAAAAAAGACTCGACCGGCATCTGCTTTATCGGTGAGCGGCCCTTCCGGGAATTTTTAAACCGCTACATCGCTAAGCTGCCGGGGCCAATCAAAAACGACCAGGGCCGGGTGCTGGGCGAGCATGTTGGTTTGAGTTTTTACACGCTGGGACAGCGGCAGGGGCTGGGGATTGGTGGCGTCAAAGCACGCGGTGCTGAGCTGAAAGCGGCTCAGTCGCGCGGCCAGCGCGGCGTCGGCGAGCACAAGCCCTGGTTTGTGGCGCGAAAAGATCTGGAGTCCAACACACTGTGGGTGGTGCAGGGGCACGATCACCCGTGGCTGCAATCGACCGAGCTGACCGCTCAAGACTGTAGCTGGGTGGCGGGCGCGCCGCCGGTGCCGGGACGGCTGGCCGCGAAGAGCCGTTACCGCCAGGCCGATGCCGCCTGCGCACTGGACGCGGTGAGCGCTACCCTCTGCGAACTGGTTTTCGACCAGCCCCAATGGGCCGTCACCCCCGGACAGTCAGCGGTGCTGTATGACGGCGAAGTATGCCTGGGCGGGGGGGTAATTGGCAGCAGCAATGTACAAAACCATCCACTCAGCCCGTCGGCGCCAAAGCCCGCCCACCGGCAGCTGTCCCAAGCCTAAAGGATTACGACATTCTGAAGGCTTGCGTTGCCACACGCTGCCGGTCAGGGCTTTTCGTTGGGGCCTGGGGCCTGTCGGTAGATCAGGTGGTACACCAGCCCCACCAGCACGCTGCCCCCGATGATGTTGCCCAGGATGACCGGTACCAAATTGCCGAAAAAGCCTGCCCACGTGAGCATGGGAGAAGCCACTCCAGCGGGCTCGAAAGTCTGCAGCAACATCGCCATCGGAATCAGGTACATGTTGGCAACGCTGTGCTCAAAACCCGCCGCCACGAAGGCCGAAATGGGAAACACGATGGCGATGGCCTTGTCGACAACGCTTCGTCCTGCCATCGCCATCCACACGGCCAGGCAGACCAGCACATTGCAAAGAATGCCCTTGAAGAAGGCGGTCCAGAACGGCAGGGTCAGCTTGAATAAGGCCATCCGCAAGTACTCCTGCGCCACCGCGCCGTTGTGCATGTCGGTGTGTCTGGACAGGTAAACCAGAAGCGCCAGTCCCGCCGCGCCGACAAAGTTGCCGACGCAGACGATGGCCCAGTTGCGCAGCAAGTCACTGCTGGAAATCTTCCCGTCGGCCCAGGCCATGGCCAGCAGGTTGTTGCCGGTGAACAATTCGGCACCGGCGACCACCACCAGCACAAGGCCGAGTGAAAAGACAAGCCCGCCGAGCAGTTGACGCGCAGCAAAACCGAGCGTCGGGTCCGATCGGACCAGCACAAAAAACATCGCGCCCAGGCCGATAAAGGCCCCAGCCAGGACGCTCAACATCAACAACGGAAGCAGCGGCAGCTTGGCCTTGGCCACACCCACGGCTTCAACCCGCGCGGCAATCTCCCG
>JANOLL010000523.1:0-2437 GCA_031419775.1 Polaromonas sp.
CGGCGTCAGATGGACCGGAAACCAACACTTGCAGCGCAGCCTCATCGATCACTGCGACCCCCAGTTCCAGCGCTTTGTCGAGCTTGCTACCGGCTTCTGCTCCGGCCAACAGGAAATCGGTTTTCTTGCTCACACTACCGGCCACTTTTGCGCCAGCGGCTTCAAGCAGGTCTTTGGCCTGGTCTCGGCTCAGGGTGGGCAGCGTGCCGGTGATGACAAAAGTTTTGCCTGCGAAGGGTTTCGGCGAGACGACAGCGGGCGGGCCTTCTGCCCAGGTCAGTCCACAGGCACGCAGCTGATCGACCACTTCACGGTTGTGCGGCTGGTCAAAAAATGTGCGAATACTCTGTGCCACGACCGGCCCCACGTCATCGACCGCAAGCAGTTGCTCGGGCGTCGCGTCCATGACCGCGTCAAGCTCGCCAAAATGCTGTGCAAGCGCCTTGGCCGTTGCCTCGCCGACATGGCGAATGCCCAGACCAAAAATGAAACGGGGCAGCGTGGTCTTTTTGGACTTTTCCAACGCCTCAACCAGGTTACGAGCGGACTTGTCGGCCATGCGGTCCAGGCCGGCCAGTGCCGTCAGGCCCAGCTTGTAGAGATCGGGCAGCGTGCGGATCACATTCGCATCCACCAGTTGCTCGACCAGCTTGTCGCCCAGACCTTCCACCTCGACCGCGCGCCGGTGTGCAAAATGCAGGATAGCCTCCTTGCGCTGCGCACCACAGAACAGGCCGCCCGAACAGCGGTAGTCGGCCTCTCCCTCTTCCCTTACCGCCGCTGAACCGCACACCGGACAGGTACGGGGCATGCTGAAAGCCGGTGCGTCCGGCAGACGCTTTTCAGGCAGCACACTGACCACTTCCGGAATCACGTCGCCGGCCCGACGCACCACCACCGTATCGCCTGGCCGCACGTCCTTGCGGCGGGCTTCGTCTTCGTTATGCAGCGTCGCATTGGTGACGGTCACACCGCCTACAAAGACCGGCGCGAGCTTGGCCACCGGTGTGAGTTTGCCGGTGCGACCGACCTGCACATCAATGCTCAGCACGGTGGTGAGCTGCTCCTGCGCCGGGTATTTGTGCGCAACGGCCCAGCGCGGCTCACGGGTGACAAAACCCAGTCGCTGTTGCAGCGCCAGGCTGTCGACCTTGTACACCACGCCGTCAATGTCAAACGGCAGCCGATCCCGATCGGCTCCGATGCGTTTGTGATACGCTATTAATTCAATAGCACCGCACGCACGTTCTACCTGGTCTGCAACCGGAAAACCCCATGATTTGAGGCTTTGCAGCAAATCAAAATGGGATTGAAAGTAAGGTCCTCCTGCCCTGGCGGGCGTCATGTCACCCAGGCCGTAGGCAAAAAAACTCAAGGGGCGCTGCGCGGCAATCGCGGGATCAAGCTGGCGTACAGCGCCTGCAGCCGCGTTGCGCGGGTTGACAAAGGTTTTTTCACCCTTGAGGCCTTGGGCTATTTTTTCTCGTTGCCGCGCATTCAAGGCCTCAAAGTCAGCCCGGCGCATGAACACTTCGCCGCGTACCTCCAGCAGCGGCGGCGCGCCCGGCGGCAAGCGGAGCGGAATCTGCTGGATGGTTCGAATGTTCTGGGTCACGTCCTCGCCGGTCTCGCCGTCGCCACGTGTAGCGGCTTGCACCAGCACACCGGACTCGTAGCGCAAGCTCATGGCCAGACCATCGAACTTGGGTTCGGCTACGTAATCGATCGGCGGGTCACCCTCCATCAGGCCCAGCTCCTTGCGCACCCGCGTGTCGAAATTCTTTGCCCCGCTCGCTTCGGTATCGGTCTCGGTACGAATGCTGAGCATGGGCACGGCATGACGCACACTGGCAAATTGCGCCAGCGGCTTGCCACCGATTCGCTGGGTCGGGGAATCCGCGCTGACCAGTTCGGGATGGGCAGCCTCCAATGCCTGCAAGGCCTGGAACAACCTGTCGTATTCGGCGTCTGGAATCTGCGGGTCGTCGAGCACGTGATAGCGGTAGCCATGAAAATGCAGCTGGCCACGCAGCGACTCGACCTCGGCCAGCAGACTCGGCGAGGCGTTCATCAGGAGAACAGGCGCCGCGCCAGCGCTGAGCCGGCCGACAGGTCACGCGCATCGAGCATGTCGTAAAGCTGCTCGAGCTCGGCCCCAATCACGTCCATCCCCTCGGCATGGATCTCATTGCCGTTGTCGTCAATGATGCTGCCGTCCATGCTGGAGGCCAGCGCAACCGCCACCTCGCGCAGGCGCATGAAGGGCTGCTCGGTACGCGCGACCTGCGGCACATCCAGAGACAGGATGAGCTCGCGCAACGCCGTCTGTTCCGGGTCTTCGGCCAGAGCGGCCTGGGTGTCAAAAGCCAATCCAAGCAGGGGCGCACCGCCTGCCTGGTTCGCGGGAAGCACCATGCGCCCGGGAATCGATCCGGCA